>NZ_JBLQUK010000008.1:0-154244 GCF_047872805.1 Qipengyuania sp. ASV99
GCCCTGCTTCGGGTGTATTGTATTCCGCTCAAGCTTTTTCGCGTGCTCGGCCAGCGGGGTCTTCTGGTCCAATTCCCAGAAGAACCGCGCATCGGAACGCCGCGCGGCGATGACCTTGCGGTTGCCATCGACCACCACGGCAGGGTCCGCCGCGTCGATATTGGCGGTGCAGACGAAGGCGTTGGCCAAAGTGTGAGTCCTCGCGAAGGCGGGGACCTCATGCGATTGAGCTTCACCGCCAGAGGCTCCCGCATGCGCGGGAGATCGCGTGCAGACGAAATACTTCTGGTTCACCCGCGCGGTGAGCTGGATCACCTCGGGCGGCACGTCGAGGAAGGCCTCGTCAAATCGCCCAAGCAGCGGCACCGGCCATTCGGTCAGCCCGGCGTTCTCGATCACCAGCCCTTCATCCTCGACAAGGGTCAAGCCCGCCTCCGCAGCAACCCTGGCCGCGCCCTCGCGGATGATCGCGGCGCGTTCTTCGTGATCGACAATCACGTGCGCGCCGCGCAGCCTCGCCGCGTAATCATCCGCGCCCTCAATAGTCACCGGCTGCGAGGCATGGAAGCGGTGCCCCATCGTCTCGCGCCCGCTGGCCAGCCCATCCATCACGCAAGGCACAATTTCGCCATCAAGCAGCGCGACAATACCCGAAAGCGGGCGAACCCAGCGCGTGCTTTCATTGCTGATCGAAGCCGCTCCCCAGCGCATCGACTTGGGCCATGAAAAATCGCGGATAATCGCAGGGATCGCGGCGGCGAGCAGGTCTGCGACCGCCTGCCCGGGCTTATCGATCACCGCGAACCACGTCGCACGGCCCTTTACGTCGCGTTCCTCAAGGCTCTCGCGCAAAACACCGTTCTTGCGGCAGAAACCGTCAAGCGCGGCATCGGGCGCGCCGACTGGCGGACCCTTGGCTTCCTCGCTCGTCCCTTGTGTTTCGAGCGGCAGCCCTCGCGCAATCAGCGCAAGGCGGCGCGGGGTCGACCAGATGGTGAGTTCGCCCATCTCGACCCCGGCGGTGGCAAGCTCGCGCTGGAACAGCTTTTCCAATTCCGCGCGTGCGCCCGCCTGCATCCGGGCAGGGATTTCCTCGCAGCGCAGTTCAAGCAGGAAGTCAGCCATCAGATCAGGCTCCATTCCGGATATTGCGCGGCCCAGCGCGGAGCCATCAGCTCGGCGTATTTCTCGCAAGAACCGCGCGCCAGATCGCGCACCCGGCCCATGTAGCTGGCGCGTTCCTGCACGCTGATGACACCGCGCGCTTGCAGCAGGTTGAAGATGTGGCTGGCCTCCACCGCCTGTTCATAGGCGGCAATGGGCACGTCATGGGCAAGAGCGTTGCGGCACTCGGCCTCAGCCTTGGTGAACAGGTCGAACAGAGCGGCGGTGTCTGCGACCTCGAAATTCCATTTCGACATCTGGCGTTCGTTTTCCAGAAACACCTCGCCATAGGTCACACCGTGCTGATTAAAGGCAAGGTCATACACATTGTCGACGCCCTGGATATACATCGCCAGACGCTCCAGCCCATAGGTCAGTTCGCCCGCCACCGGCTTGCAGTCAAACCCGCCCATCTGCTGGAAATATGTGAACTGGGTGACTTCCATCCCGTCGCACCAGACCTCCCAGCCCAGCCCCCAAGCGCCGAGCGTGGGCGATTCCCAGTCATCCTCAACAAAGCGGATGTCATGCGCCAGCAGATCAACCCCAATGGCGCTGAGGCTTTGCAGATAGAGTTCCTGAATGTCGCTGGGTGAAGGCTTCAGGATCACCTGATACTGGTAGTAATGCTGCAAGCGGTTGGGGTTCTCGCCATAGCGTCCGTCTGTGGGGCGGCGGCAGGGTTGGACAAAGGCGGCATTCCAAGGCTCTGGCCCCAGCGCGCGCAGCGTCGTCGCAGTGTGAAACGTGCCCGCTCCCATGCGCATGTCATAGGGTTGCAGGATCACGCATCCCTGCGCCGCCCAGAAATCGTGCAGCGTCAGGATCATGTCCTGAAACGAACGTGTCGGATCGCGCGCCGGGTTGGCGGCAGCTGAAAGCGGGCTGTTCATGGCGAATGGCCCATGGCTGAAGCCCCGTTAAGCGTCAATGGTGCGCCGCAGCATCTGCGCCTGACAAGCGCGCTATGGCAGCAGCGCAAGTCACATAAGCATGACCAAAAGTCAGGTAGTGTTGACATTGTCAGCGAATCACTACATAAAGTAAGGGTAACCTGACATTCAGGAAGGTTGCTATGACACAAATCAGCTCTTTTCCTCCCCAGGAGAACATGACATGCCAATCCAATTTGCTCTTGCTGCCGCATTGATAACTGTCCCGACAGTTGTCCTTGCTTCCCCGATCAATTCAACCGAATTCGAGGCGACCGTTCCGCATGAGGATCTCAACCTATCGACCCAGCAGGGCGTCAGCCGCCTTGACGAACGTGTGCGCACCCGCATCCGGCAGCTGTGTCGCAATGGCGGGCGCGACAGCGCTTCGATCCGGCTAGAACGCGAATGCCGCGCTGGCGCCTTTGCCGCTGCCGAGCGTCAGGTCCGTTTCGCAATCGCCAAAGCCAACGCAGACCGCGCACGCTTCGCAGCGAATTCCTCCGCTGATGGCTCCGACACTCCGGGAGCCTGATGCAACAGCCGCTCTCGCCTGCCGGGCCTTCCCCCAAAAGCCCGATAGTGCGAGAGCGGCACCTTTCCATTCATCTTCGTCTTCGTCTGTCGTAGAAATTCGTCTGTCGTAAAAATCGCAAATTGAGGACGGAAAGCCCATGCATCGTAAACTATGTAGCCAGAGTTAGGGGTCGAGATGAAAGAACGTTTCAAAAAACTCTATCGGTTCTACGATCCACTGGTCGATTTCACGGTCTACATGATGATCCCGCTCGTACTTTATGCAAAGGGCCTGCGCCTGTTCATGACCAGGGACGAACTCATTGCGCTGCCGACTTCGCCAGCACACGATATGATATTCTTTGGTGTCTGGATCCTGATGGTCTTTCTGTTCGCCGCGAAGTTCATGCGCGACGAATTTGCCCAGAAAATCTGGAACCGGGCAGCGAGCACCTTTGCCTATTTTGTAGTATTCCTTCCCTATGTCCTGGTGGTACTTAGCGGGCTCTTTGTGAAGGATATCTATCTCTGGTTCGAAGCCGGAGGAGTTGCCTTCGTTGATTCGCTCGATACACCCCCACCCTTCCCTACAGCAAAGGACCCGGCCGACGTGCGCCAGTTCGTCATGTTCTATGGTGTGTTCGAGACGCTGATCGAGATATTCACCTGGTCGCCGGTGCTTTTCTTCGCGATCTACAAATTCCATCGCTGGAGGGACACATGACAGCGATCACTGAGCGAAGCACAGCGATCCGTTATCGCCTCTACTTCTGGCTCATGAATGTGAGCCTTCCAAGCGCGGTCGCGCTGTTTGTCGAAATGCTGATCCGTAATTTTGCCGGGATACAGCTATGGGGATTGCCAGAGACGATCGGATGGCCGATCTATCTGAGCATTTATCCCTTTGCGTCGTTCGTGCCACTTTTTCTGACAATTGCCGCGTTTATGCGTGACGACTACGCTGAAGCGCTTTGGAAACGCACGGTTGTTATTCTCGCTTATGGAGTCGCAATTTTTCCTCTTGCGTTCATGATATTCGCGTGGGTGGCGGCTCTTACAGTCCGCGAAGGCACCATCGCGTACGAACTCTTTGACGTATTCTATTCCGCACTTAGAGGCGGTGCCAGTGGGACAACGATCCTGACATATGTCTGGCACATTTACTTCCTGTTTTTTGTCGCAGTCTTCCAATTCTTGCGCTGGCGCGATGCCCGATGAAAAACCGCCTCAAAGTCCTCCGCGCGGAACGCGATTGGTCGCAGGCCGAACTGGCCGGGCGGCTCGACGTGTCACGGCAGGCGGTGAACGCGATCGAGACGGGTAAGCATGACCCTTCTCTCCCGCTCGCATTTCGCATCGCGCGGTTGTTTGACATGAGCATTGAACAAATATTCGACGACGGAGTGATTTCGTGACCGACACTGAAACCCTCAATCTTGGCCCCAATCCCGGTGAAGCGCGCAACAGGGCACGCCAACGGCGCCAGATCATCTATTTCTGCGGAGCTATGTTGATCGGTGCGCTGACCGGCTTTTTCACCGGCTTCTTCGATCAGGGCGATGGCAATCTGTTCAGCGGCGACTGGGACAAGCTGGTGCTGCCTCCTGCGGTTGGCATCGGCCTCGCAATCGGTTTGCTCGTCGGGTTTCTGATTTTGCCGCTCTGGGGTTTTGCCCAGATCGACGATTACAAACGCGCTCAGAATTACATCGCCTTCACCGGGGGCATGCTGGGCGTGCTGGCAGGATTTCCGATCTGGGCGGTGCTCTTCGCTGGAGGCTTCGCATCGCCACCCCATGCCTTTGGCGTCTGGGCGATAGGCTTTTCCTCGATGGCGATTGCCTATGCTTACGCCTGGATCACCCGTTGATTTTGCGCCTCTCGTTCAAATTGCAGTCAAATACATACGCTAAATCCCAAATCTTGAAAGGATTCCCATTATGAAGACCCGCTCTCTTATCGCCGCGTCGGCAGCAATTGTCGCTCTGCTTGCTGGCACCCCCGCGCTCGCGGATGGCCATATGGAAGCCGCTGCCGAAACCGCTTTGCCGAGCGGTCCCGAAGGTCCGGCCTTGTGGAAAGTCGCAGATGAGGACACCACGATCTTTCTGTTCGGTACCGTCCATGCCCTGCCCGCCGAATTGGTGTGGTATGATGCCGAGATTGCAGAGGCGCTGAATTCCGCCGATACTGTCGTCACCGAAATCCCCATGGACCCGGCCAGCGAAGCGGCGATGCAGCAACTCGCGGTGCGCGAGGGAATGTTCGCAGATGGGACCACTCTGCGCTCGCTGCTCACCGAGGAGCAGGCCGCCGCTTACGAAGGCGCGCTAGGCGGGTTGGGCGTGCCGCCCGCCGCATTTGACGGTTTTGAACCGTGGATGGCGGGCCTGACTTTGGGCGTGCTGCCGCTGCTGCAGCAAGGTTATGATATGCAGTCGGGGGTCGATAAGGTGATCCTCTCCAAAGCTGCCGATACCCCAAAGGATGCGCTGGAAACCGCCGAGTTTCAGCTCGCCCTGTTCGACAGTCTACCGCGCGAACAGCAGGTCGAATTCCTGATGGCCGCGGTCGAAGGCGTGGGCGAGGTCAAGCAGACGCTTGATGCGATGGTCGCCGAATGGGTCAAGGGCGACGCCGATGCACTGGCCGCGATCATGAACGAAGATATGGATGATGAAGCGCTCGCCACCGCGCTGCTCTATGATCGCAATGCCAATTGGGCTGAATGGATCGAAGCGCGGCTCGCGAGCAACCCCGGCACGGTGTTTATCGCAGTCGGCGCCGGGCACCTTGCCGGGAACCGCAGCGTGCAGGATTATCTGGCCGAGCGGGGCATCGAAACCGCGCGGGTTCAGTGAACCACCTGCGCCTGTTCGCCCTCGCCTGCACGCTGTTGTTCGCAGCGTGCAGCGGGGGCGAACCTGCACCCGGCGCTCAGGAACAACGCGGCAACCCGGCGAACCCGTTGCTGTACGAAATAGCCAATGCCGATGGCGAAGTGGAAGGCTGGCTGCTGGGCACGGTGCACGCCCTGCCCGACGGCACAAGGTGGAAGACCGCGAAAATCGACCGGGCGATTGAGCAGGCCGACATTCTGTTTGTCGAATTTGCTGATCTGGCGGACGGGCAAGGTCAAACCGCCGCGACCTTTGCAAAGCTGTCGCAAACTCCCGGGCTCGGACCCCTGACATTCCGGGTCGAACCCGAACTGCGGCCCGCGCTTGACCGCATGTTGGAGCGTTCCGACATACCCCGCCGCGACTTTGAGACTATCGAGGATTGGGCGGCGGCGGTGATGTTGTCTCGGGTCGATGCGCGGGGTAAGCCCGCCAATGGTGCCGACCGGGCGGTGATTGCCGGTTTTGCGGACCGCCCGGTTCTGGGATTTGAAACCGCCGCCTCGCAATTGGCGATATTCGACCGATTGCCGCCTGGCGAACAGACCGACCTGCTCGAAGGCACAGTGCGCGAATGGACCGGATCGCGCGGTGATCCCGAATGGCTGATCGCGGCATGGCTCGCGGGCGATGAGGCGCGGCTGACGCGGGCCACGCGGGAGGGCATACTTGCCGACCCTGAATTGCGTGAAGCGTTGCTGACGGGCCGCAACCGGAGCTGGATGGCTGCGCTTGAACCGGCGCTTCGCGGCGATGACCGGCCCTTGGTGGCGGTGGGCGCGGCGCATCTGCTGGGCCCGGATGGGCTGGCAGCTCTGTTGGAAGCGGAAGGTTATGCCGTCCGGCGAATGTGACCTGCCTTGACCGAAGGAGAGGCTTTTCCCGGTTGCGTTTTCCCCTGATGCCGCTATGTGCCCGCGCTTCGGCGTTCTGGTCATCCCTGGAGGCGGCGCGCCGAGAAAACGTAAATTCCACGCATTCGAAAGGCTTTTGTCATGAGCGACGCTCTTACACTGCCGGCCGAACGCCGCGAACGGGCAGGCAAGGGAGCCTCCCGATCACTTCGCCGCGAAGGTCGGATTCCCGCTGTTATTTATGGCGGCAAAGAAGAACCCATCACGATCCATGTCGAGGAAAAGGAACTGATCCGGCAATTGAACACCGGCCATTTCATGAACTCGATTTTGCAGATTGAAATGGGCGGCGACAGCATCCGCGCCATTCCCAAGGACGTCGCGCTGCACCCGGTCACCGATCGTCCGTTGCATGCCGATTTCTTCCGGCTTTCCAAAGGCGGAAAGATCGAAGTCAGCGTTCCCGTGGTCTTCATCAACGAAGAAGCATCGCCCGGCCTCAAGAAGGGCGGCGTTCTCAACGTGGTTCGTCACGAACTTGATCTGGTTTGTGAAAACGACAAGATCCCTGGCGAGATCGAGATTGATGTCACTGGCAAGCAGGTTGGCGATTCGATCCACATCAGCGAAGTCACTCTGCCCGCTGGCAGCGAAAGCGCGATCACCGACCGCGATTTCACCATCGCCACGCTGGTTGCCCCGTCCGCGCTCAAGAAGAGCGAAGATGAGACCGAAGAGGTCGCTGCTGATGAGGTCACGGCCTCGGCACAGAAGGGCGATGACAGCGACGATTGATCGCGGCATTTATTCCTGGCAATTTTGCAATCACCAGAACACGCAATCACCAGAACACCGGGCCTCGCGCATAGGTCCGGTGTTTTGTTTTTGCGCGAAGGATCGCTACAGGGGCGCTCATGCAAATCTGGACAGGCCTTGGAAATCCCGGACCGCAATATGCGCTGCACCGGCACAATGTCGGGTTTCTGGCAGCGGATGTGATCGCCGACATGCATGGCTTTGGCCCGGTGCAAAAGAAATTTTCCGGATGGGTGCAGGAAGGGCGCATTGGTGCGGCCAAGATCCTGCTGTTGAAACCTGCGACCTTCATGAATGAAAGCGGGCGCGCCGTCGCCGAAGCGCTACGGTTCTTCAAACTGGAGCCCTCGGCGCTGACGGTGTTTCATGACGAGCTTGATCTGGCCCCGTTCAAGGTCAAGGTGAAGGTCGGCGGCGGTCATGCCGGTCACAACGGGCTGCGTTCGATCGACCGCCACATCGCCAGCTTGGGGGCACCTGATTACCGCCGGGTGCGGATCGGCATCGGGCATCCGGGACATAAAGACCGTGTGCACGGCCACGTCCTGAGCAATTACGCCAAAGCAGAGCAGGACGATCTCGCGGCAGTGCTCGGCGCTATCGGGGCTGAGGCTGCGTGGTTGGCAGAGCACAATGACCCGCGTTTCATGAGCGAAGTGGCGTTGAGATTGCAGGATGAATAACGAACACTGCAACGCCTGAACCATTCCGGGACACCTTCGATCCTGACCGGGACAGATTGGCGCAAAGACAGTAAATCCGTCGTTAATCAATCAAATCAGGGATCGATCTAGCAATGCGCGCGCATACAATCGTCCACGCAATTATCGTGCTGGCCGCCATCACCATTGCCGCTGCCCCGGCCCACGCTCTCAAGCCGCCGCCGCAGGATACGCCGATCAGCAGTTCGGGCGGGTCATCGGGCGGCACGCCGGTTCCCGAACCTTCGAGCATCGTTCTGTTCGGCGCGGGCGCTGCGGCATTCATGCTGACCCGGCGTCGCCGCAAGAACGGCTGATTTTTGGGTAGTGTGCAGAGCCAGCGCATGTGACGCTGGCCAACCCCCGATGGCGGCGCTAAGGCGCGGCTCTTTCACCATGTCATCAGAAAGAGCTACCCATGGGTTTCCGTTGCGGGATTGTCGGCCTGCCCAATGTCGGCAAGTCGACCTTGTTCAATGCACTCACCGAAACGCAGGCCGCGCAGGCGGCGAATTACCCGTTTTGCACGATTGAGCCGAACGTCGGCCAGGTCGCGGTGCCCGATGAACGGCTCGATAAAATCGCCGCCATCGGCAAAAGCGCGAAGATCATCGAAACCCAGCTGGGCTTTGTCGACATCGCGGGACTTGTGAAAGGCGCGAGCAAGGGCGAAGGTCTGGGCAATCAGTTCCTCGCCAATATCCGCGAAGTGGACGCCATCGTCCACGTGCTGCGCTGTTTCGTAGATGACGATATTCAGCATGTCGCCAACACGGTCGATCCCATCGCTGATGCCGAAGCGGTCGAAACCGAATTGATGTTGTCCGATCTTGAAAGCCTTGAAAAGCGCGTGCCCGCTGCGGCCAAGCGCGGGGCAACCGGCGACAAGGAAGCCAAGGCGATGGCCAGCGTGCTGGGCCAGGCGCTTGAATTGCTGCGCGAGGGCAAGCCTGCACGCCTGACCGTGCCCGGCGACGACGAGGAAGAGCGATTGTTCCGGCAGGCGCAATTGCTCACTGCAAAGCCCGTTCTGTATGTCTGCAACGTCGCCGAAGAAGACGCGGCGGTCGGCAATGATCTGTCAGCCAAGGTCTTCGCCAAGGCTGCGGCAGAGGGCGCCGAAGCGGTGGTTGTCTCCGCCGCGATAGAGGCCGATCTGGTGACGATGCCGGTGGAAGACCGCGGCGAATTTCTCGAAGCCCTCGGCCTTTCCGAAAGCGGCCTCGCCCGAGTGATCCGCGCCGGATACAAGCTGCTGGGGCTCAAGACATTTTTCACCGTCGGCCCCAAAGAGGCGCGCGCCTGGACCTTTCCCGACGGCGCCAAAGCCCCGCAGGCGGCAGGCGAGATCCACAGCGATTTCGAACGCGGCTTCATCCGAGCGGAAACGATTGCCTATGACGACTACGTCACGCTGGGCGGCGAAGGCGGCGCAAAGGAAGCGGGCAAACTGCGGCAGGAAGGCAAGGAATATGTCGTGCAGGACGGGGACGTGCTGCTGTTCAAGTTCAATGTTTGAGGGGTATGCTGCGGGACACTGATTCCTTGTCAGCGCTTCCTCGGTTACAGTTGGGCGCCACGCATCACCGCAGCGACGCCTGCGAATCTTCCAGCATCGTCTTCAGATAGGCCTGTGTCTGACGCGCCTGTTCGAGCAATTGCTGGCCTACATCCTTCGACGGCGAGCCGCGCATCGAACGTTTAAGCCTGTCGAGATATCTGCGGTAGCCTCTGGCTGCTTCGGCGTTTTGCTGTCTAAGGTCATAACTGGTCAACTCCTCCGCCGAGGCGTTGCGCGATGGTCGCTGACGGCTGGCGAGCCGGATAACGAGGCGCGCATCCTCGCGGCTTTCTTCGATAACCGACCGGAGTTCTGCGATTGTTGCTGCGCTGGCCGAGGTCTCGTCAACCGGGGGCGCGAGAGGGGCGACGACTGGCGCGGCATCCGTCATGTTCGCCTGCTCGGCGACCGAAGAATAAGCGATCACGGGCGCGGCAGTCTGGGGCTTAGGCGCGGCCTTCGTCATCGTGGCTTGCGGCGCTGCTTCGTGCGTGATCGCCAAAGGTGTCGCGATCAGCGCCTCGTTATCTGCTACATCTGTTTCCACTGTTGCCGGAGCGACCGCAGTCACGGCGGTTTGCGCAGGTTCTACCAAATCCACCGCCGGGACCGGTTGTGCAGAGGGCCACAGCAGCAGGCAAATCATGCCGCCGCATAGCACCGTAAGGCCCACCTCGATCCCCAAGCGAAGCTGGCGTGCCCTTCTGTTTTGCCGGCTCTCGCGGCTGGAATAGTATGTGCTCGAGAGGTCCGGTTCGGACTGCACCAGCCAGGGGAGCGGCGACGGGGGCGGATTGGTGTCTGTC
Organism: Qipengyuania sp. ASV99; assembly: GCF_047872805.1. Lineage (NCBI taxonomy): Bacteria > Pseudomonadati > Pseudomonadota > Alphaproteobacteria > Sphingomonadales > Erythrobacteraceae > Qipengyuania > Qipengyuania sp. ASV99. Next base: position 10,251 of record NZ_JBLQUK010000008.1, read on the forward strand.
AGCATTGGTACCCGGTCGATTCACGGCAAGTGGCTTTCTACCTGTGACAACGGATCAGCTCTGCCAAATATTCCCGTCGGGCCAAAAGCACGGCAATGCCAGCGACGGCGAGCCTCAATGCCGCCCGAACAGCTTCTCGACATCCGCCATGCTCAGCTTCACCCAGGTCGGCCTGCCATGATTGCACTGGCCTGACCGCGGCGTCGCTTCCATCTCGCGCAGCAGGGCGTTCATCTCTGCGACGCTGAGCACCCGCCCCGCCCTGACCGAACCGTGGCAGGCCATTGTCGCCAGCACATAGTCGAGCTTTTCCGAAAGCAGCAGCGCGCCCGACGCCTCGTTCTTGCCATGCTTGGCGATGTCGTCGGCAAGGTCGCGTAGCAGCTTGTTCGTGTCCGCCTTCGCAATCACTGAGGGCACCGCGCGCACCAGCATCGCGGCAGGGCCGAAGCGTTCGACCAAAAGCCCGAACCGCGCCAATCCTTCGGCGGCATCCTCAATCCGGTCGCAATCGGCCTCGTCCATTTCGACCACATCGGGGATCAGCAGCGCCTGGCTGCGCTGCGCCGCCTCCCCTGCCCCGGCGGCGCGCAACCGCTCCAATACAAGGCGTTCATGCGCGGCGTGCTGATCGACCAGCACCAGCCCGTCCGCGCTTTCAGCAACGATGTAGGTGTTCGCCACTTGCCCACGCGCAATGCCGAGCGGGTAATGCGCAGCCTCCTGCGGGATCGGCGCGGCTTCTTCGGCGAGGCCTGCGGGCGGCGCTTCGTCTTGCGTGTGCCACTGCGGACGCGGTTCGGACAGCCGAGGCTGCGGCGCGCTCCAATCCCGCCCGTCAAAGATTGAGCGTAAAGCCGGGGTTTCCTCTCTTAGTGGCTCTGCCTGCCACCTTTCCATCGCGCCGCGATCCGGCCCTTGCGCGCTGCGCCTGTCGCCGCTCGCCAAAGCTTGCCGCAGTCCGGAAACGATAAACCCGCGCACCCCCGCGCTGTCGCGGAACCGCACCTCGGTCTTGGCCGGATGAACGTTCACATCGACATCCTGCGGCGGCAGGTCAAGGAACAGCGCCAGCACCGCATGCCGGTCGCGCGCGAGCATATCGGAATAGGCCCCGCGCACCGCTCCGGTCAGCAATCGGTCCTTCACCGGGCGGCCATTGACGAACAGATATTGGTGATCGGCCACGCCCCGATTGTAGGTTGGTAGGCCCGCCAGCCCGGTCAGCCGCATCAACCCATGCGGCGTTTCCCGCGCCAGTTCGATCGCCACCGCATTGTCTTTAAGCTCGCGCGCGATGATCTGCGAAACGCGGGTTGCCAGCGCCTCATCGGCTTGGGTGGAAAGCGCCTTGCGCACCTTTCCTTCCGCTGCATTTTCCAGCGTAAAGGCAATGTCGGGCCGCGCCATCGCAAGCCGCCGGACGATGTCGAGGCAGGCGATATATTCGCTGCGCGCGGTGCGCAGGAATTTGCGCCGAGCAGGCACGCGCGCAAAGATCTGCTCGACCCGCACCCGCGTTCCCACCGGCACCGCAGCGGGGCCATCGGTGACGACTTCGCCGTGATCAACAATCCGCCGCCAGCCATCCGCGCTGCCCGCGACCCTGCTTTCCAGCGTCAGCCGCGCGACGCTGGCAATGGACGGCAAGGCCTCGCCGCGAAACCCCAGGGTGGTGACCATTTCGATGGCGTCATCGGGGAGTTTGGATGTTGCATGCCGCTCAAGCGCCAGTTCCATCTCAGCCGCGCTCATCCCGCAGCCATCGTCGGTCACCTCAAGCCGGGTCAGCCCGCCTTCTGCCAAGGTGACAGTGATTCGCCGCGCACCCGCATCGACCGCGTTTTCGACCAGCTCCTTGAGCGCGGCGGCGGGTCTTTCAACCACTTCTCCAGCGGCTATCCGGTTCACGAGTTCGTTGGGAAGGCGGCGAATAACGGGCATTTGTCGCAAGCTAGACGTCATGCGCCGCAAATTCGAGGGGACGGGGGAAAATAGCGAAATCCGTCAACAAAAATTTTAGCTATTTTGTCAAGGTTTCGCTAGGCGCAACAGGTCACGTCACATTCAAGATGTGCTGCGGGCTTTACCGGGCCCTAACCCGGACCGCGACAGCAACAAACGGGCACCACGGAAAAACATAAAAATGAGCTTCTTTTCCAACCTTTTCAAATTCGGTTCGCAGAATATGGCGATCGATCTCGGCACCGCCAACACGCTGGTCTATGTCCAGGATCAGGGGATCGTCCTTAATGAACCATCGGTCGTCGCCATTGAAACCATCAATGGGATCAAACGGGTCAAGGCCGTTGGCGATGATGCCAAGATGATGATGGGCAAGACGCCCGACACGATTGAGGCGATCCGCCCCTTGCGCGACGGGGTCATCGCCGACATCGAAATCGCCGAGGAAATGATCAAGCATTTCATTCGCAAGGTGCACGGCAAGCGCAATCTGTTCCGCTATCCCGAGATCGTGATCTGCGTGCCGAGCGGTTCAACCTCGGTTGAAAAGCGCGCAATCCGAGATGCGGCGTCCAATGCGGGTGCTTCTGAAGTGTATCTGATCCTTGAGCCCATGGCGGCCGCCATTGGCGCAGACATGCCGGTGACAGAGCCGGTCGGTTCGATGGTGGTCGACATCGGCGGCGGCACAACCGAAGTTGCCGTGCTTTCGCTGCGCGGTCTGGCCTACACCACTTCGGTTCGCACCGGCGGGGACAAGATGGACGAAGCCATCGTCAGCTATGTGCGCCGGCATCACAATCTGCTGATCGGGGATGCAACCGCCGAACGGATCAAGAAAGATTACGGCATCGCCATGGTTCCCGAAGACGGCATTGGCGAATTGATTACGTTGAAAGGGCGCGATCTGGTAAATGGCGTGCCGAAGGAAATCACCATCAATCAGGGCCACGTGGCAGAGGCATTGTCCGAACCGATCGGCGCAATTGTCGAAGGGGTCAGGATCGCGCTGGAAAACACCGCGCCCGAACTTGCCGCCGATATTGTCGATCAGGGTATCGTGCTGACCGGCGGCGGGGCGTTGATCCGGCGGCTTGACGAGCATCTGCGTGAGGAAACCGGCCTGCCGGTGTCCATCGCCGAAGACCCGCTCACCTGCGTCGCGATTGGCACCGGGCGGGCGATGGAAGATCCCATCTATCGCGGGGTCTTGATGACGGCATAGAACTGGTCCGCGTAAAATCCGCGCGGGCCAACGTAACAAGGGAATACCGGGGCCATGGCGCCGCCATCATCGCGTCGATCAGGCTTTTCGAAAAAGCAGCAATATTCGGTTTTTACCGGGTATTTGCTGGCGGCGCTCGGCGCGCTCGCCGGACTGGCCCTGCTCGTCTTGTCGCTTTGGCAACCGGCGGCTTTTCAGCCCGTGCGAGGCGCGGCGAGTGATGTTGCCGCGCCCGTGGGCGAAGCGACTGCAACCGCGCGCGCGGGCGGCAACAATGCGTGGGACACGGTAACGGGTTTCTGGCGCGCGGGCAGTCAAAACGTCGCCTTGCGCCGCGAAGTCGAGGTCGCCCGCATCCGCCTAGCCGAAGCCGAAGCGGTCGAAGCGGAAAATCGCCGTCTCAAGGCGCTGCTGGGCCTGTCCCAAAGCGCCACAAGCGAAGGCGCACCACCCATTGCCGCCACGCGGCTGATCGGTTCCAGCGCATCGAGCGCGCGCCGCTTTGCTTACATCGGGGTCGGTCAAAGCGACGGCGTGGCTGTTGGCATGCCGATCCGTTCGGAACGCGGAGTAATCGGACGTGTGCTCGAAAGCGCTTTGTCTTCATCGCGGGTGCTGCTTTTAACCGATAGCGAAAGCGTGCTGCCGGTGCGCCGCGCGTCAGATCAGACCGTCGCCTTTGCCGAAGGGCGCGGGGACGGATTGCTGCGCATCCGCTTGATCAATCTGGGGCTTAACCCGCTCAAGGTCGGCGACGTGTTCGTCACCAGCGGTGCGGGGGGATATTACCGTCCCGGTGTCGCTGTGGCAGTGCTCAGCGAAATTACATCTGACGGCGGGATTGCCCGCCTGATCGCAGAGCCTTCTGCGACGAATTTCGTGATAGTCGAACCGATCTACGAACCCCTTGCGGTCGAGGCTTCCAGCGTGCGCGCGCGGGATGAATTGACCGAAGAGGAGCTCAATGATTGATTGACCGGCTCTCCCCCCACGCTCAGCGCCGCGCGTTTGGCCGCGAGGGGATTAACCGCGTCGAATCTCCGTGGCGGGCAAAATCGGTTCATTACATCTCGATCCTGCTGGGATCGCTGCTGCCCATGTGGATGGTCGCCGATGTGATGCCGGTTGCCCCGCCGCTGGGCTTTATGTTTTTCCTGTGCTGGCGATTGATGCGCCCCGGCCTTATGCCGCTCTGGGTCGGAGTGCCGCTGGGCGCATTCGACGATCTTTTCAGCGGCCAGCCCTTTGGCAGCGCAATCCTGCTATGGTCGCTGACCATGATCGCACTGGAATTGATCGAAACCCGGTTTCCCTGGCGCGGGTTCTGGCAGGACTGGTTCACTGCTGGTTTGGCAAGCGTGCTCTATATCGCCGCTGCCATGGTGGTATCTGGTGCTCCTATCACGCCCCATCTGATCATAGCGTCGCTGCCGCAGATCCTGCTGGCGGTGCTGCTCTATCCGCTGCTCGCGCGGGTTATCGCTTGGCTTGACCGGTTTCGCCTGTCGCGGTCGCGGAGGATCGGATGAAGCGGTTCTTCAAACTCAAAAGCGGGCTCAGGCAGCGCGGAATGGTCATCAATGCCTCGACCCTGAAAAACACGTTTGACCGGCGAGCATTCGTGATTGGCGGCCTGCAATACGGTGTTGGCGTGCTGCTGGCGGTGCGGATGGGCTATCTGGCGATTGCCGAGAATGAGAAGTACCGGCTCGAATCTGAAAGCAACCGGGTCAATCTGACGCTGATCCCGCCGCGGCGGGGTTGGATACTCGATCGCAACGGTGCGCCGCTGGCGTCGAACCGCGCCGATTTTCGCGTCGATGTGATCCCTGAACGCCTGTCCAACCCCGATGCCACGCTGGACCAGATTGGCGCTCTGCTGGACCTGTCACCCAACCGGATTGCCGACCTCAAGACCCGGATCGAAACCTCGCGCGGTTTTGCTCCGGTCGAAGTCGCGAGCGGGCTTGCCTATGAACAATTCGCCGCCTTAAGCGTGCGCCTTCCCGATATGCAGGGTGTCGTGCCGCAACGCGGGTTCTCGCGATTCTATCCGACCGGGCCATCCATCGGGCACCTGATTGGCTATGTCGGTCCGGCTTCGGCGGAGGAATACGAACAGGACCGCAATCCCATCCTGATTACGCCGGGCTACAAGATCGGCAAGGACGGGCTTGAAAAGCAGTTTGAACAGCGCCTGCGCGGGGTGCCTGGTGCGCGCCGGGTCGAAGTGACCGCAGGCGGGCGGATCGTCCGTGATCTGGAATCGCGCGACGACATTCAGGGCGATCCTGTGCGGCTGACGATTGACGGGCCGTTGCAGGATTACGCCGCGCGCCGGATCGGGCTCGAAAGCGGATCGGTGGTGGTGATCGATTGCGCCACTGGCGACCTGTTGTGCATGGCGAGCATGCCTAGTTTTGATCCCAACAGTTTTTCCGACGGCATCGGCAGCGTCGAATATGCCATGCTGCGCGACGATCAACGCGTACCGCTGCGTAACAAAGTGCTTAAAGGCCTGTATCCGCCCGGATCGACGGTCAAGCCGATGCATTGCATGGCGTTTTTGAAAGCCGGGGTGAAGCCAACCGAAACCATCACCTGCGGCGGCGGACGGCGGATCGGCAGCCGATTCTTCAACTGCTGGAGCAATCACGGCACGGTCGATATGGCGAAGGCGATCTACCAGAGCTGCGACAGCTATTTCTATCACTTCTCGCAGGCCGTCGGCTTTGACAAGGTTGCCGCCATGGCCAAGGATCTGGGCATGGGGCAGGAATTTGACCTGCCCGTCACCAGCCAGTTTTACGGCACAGTCCCCGACCCCGAATGGAAATTCAACAAATTCGGGCGCGAATGGGAAGCGTTCGACACGGTCAACGCCTCAATCGGTCAAGGCTATTACCTCGCCAGCCCGTTGCAGCTTGCGGTAATGAGCGCGCGGCTGGCGACCGGACATCGGTTGAACCCTCGGCTGGTGCTGGACAGCACGGCCCCTGCCATCGTCGATTACAATTTCAGACCCGACGAAATCAGCCTGATCCGGCAGGCGATGAGCGATGTCGTCAACGGCCCCGGCACCGCCGGGCGCGGGCGATTACCGCTGCCCGATATCAAAATGGCGGGCAAGACTGGCACCGCTCAGGTCGTTTCGCTGAGCGTCTCTGATGGCCGCAGCGGCCCATGGAAATACCGCGATCACGGGCTCTTTACCTTCTTTGCCCCGACCGAAAACCCGCGTTATGCCGGTGCGGTCGTGATCGAACATGGCGGCGGATCGGGCGCGGCCTATCCGATTGCGCGCGATGTGATGACCTATATGTTCGACCCTCAAAAAGGGCTCGAAGCCTTGCAGGCGCTGGAACAGCAATGGGGAGGCACCGCACAACAAAGGCTGGAGGCGCGTTATGCCGCCTATGCCGCCGAACGCGGCGCAAATGTCAGTCCCCCGCCCCGCCGGGATGAGGACATTTTTGACCGCGTAGAAGCAGAGGCCCGCGCAGCGGCGCAGCAATCAGAGAAAATTGCAGACGAGTTCGTGGCTCCGCGTCCGGTTGCCAATCCATCGGGCACCCCGCCCCCCGATGCGCTCAGACCCGCATTGCGGTCGCCTGCGCCGGGAACAGGTGTAAGCCAATGAATTCGGCGCGCGGCGGCATCGTTCCCGAACCCATCGCCCGGCAGCCCTGGGTGATGTTGATCCCGCTGTTCATGCTGGTGCTGTTCGGTGCCGCGGTGCTCTATTCGGCTGCGGGAGGATCAATGCAGCCCTATGCGGCATCGCATCTGATGCGTTTCGGCATCTTCCTTGTAATGGCCGCCGTCATCACCGCACTGCCGCGCGAGCTGGTGCGTTTCCTTACCTATCCCGCCTATGTCATCGTGCTGGTGTTGCTGTTGGGGGTAGAGATAATCGGACAGGTGAACGGCGGCAGCCAGCGGTGGCTCGACCTTGGTTTTATGGTGCTGCAACCATCAGAAATCATGAAGCCGGTGATCGTTGTCGCGCTGGCGCATTATTTTGCCACCCTACCTGCAGGACTCATCACCAGCTGGCGCGCCTTGGTGGTTCCCGGAGCGATGATTGGTATGCCAGTCGCGCTCGTGCTGCTTCAGCCGGATCTTGGCACGTCTCTGGCGATTGCATTTGGCGGCGCAGTTGTCTTGCTACTCGCCGGGTTGCCAATGCGGTGGTTTGTGGCGGGCGGCGTAGCCGCGCTTGCGGCGGCACCGCTCATGTTCTTCTTCGTTCTGCAGGACTACCAACAGCGCCGGGTTATGACGATGTTCGACCCCGAAGCGGACGCTTTGGGGGCAGGCTATCACATCGCCCAGTCCAAGATCGCCATCGGTTCGGGCGGCATTCTCGGCAAGGGTTTCAACAATGGTTCGCAAAGCCATCTGCAATATCTGCCCGAACCGCATACCGATTTTGTATTCGCCACCATGGCAGAGGAATGGGGATTGGTCGGCGGGCTGTTCGTGCTCGCGGTGTTCAGCATCATCCTGAGATGGGGCATGCGGGTGGCGCGCGAATCGCGCGACCGGTTCTCCAGCCTGCTGGCGGCGGGGATGAGCGCGACGATATTCTTTTACATTGCGGTCAATCTGCTGATGGTGATGGGCATGGCCCCGGTTGTCGGCATCCCACTGCCGTTTATGAGCCATGGTGGATCGTCGATGTTGACCAATATGATCTGCATCGGCGCTTTGATGATGGTCAATCGCTGGAACCAGCGCGCGCCCCGCAGTGGGCTTTCGTCCTAAGCGTTAGACCCGTACCAGCCCCAACCTCAGCGCCTTGACCACCGCGCCGACCCTGTCGGTCACGTCAAGCTTGGCGTAAATGCGTTTGGAATAGGTTTTTACCGTGTCCGGCGACAGGCCCAGGATGGTTGCAATCGCCCCCACCGATTTACCCCGCGCCGCCCAGGTCAGCACCTCGATTTCGCGCTCCGAAAGGCTTGGGGTATCGCTGCTTTCGTCGATCAGGATGCAAATCCGCTGGTGCCCTGCCTGGGCGACGCTGCGAACAGTCCCAAGCTGATCATCTGAAAGTTCGGGCACTGGCCGGTCAAAATCAAACGAAGCATAGGCCGCGCGGCCGCGGGGACCATAGAGCGGCACTCCAATCCCGTGGATCAAGCCAAACTGACGCATGGCAGCGAAATACGCTTCGTTTTCGGGGGTGTTCGGCCCAGCAGCGATTGCATCGGCCCAGCTCATCATCGAACCGCTTTGCATCACCCTTCGCGGGATCGGGTCGCTGGCGCGGAATTCTTCCTGTTCATACATTTCGAGCCATTCGGCGCTGAAGCCTTCGGTATAAACCACCGTGGTCGAGGATGTTGGGCCATCAAACGGCGGTGTGACGTGATAGCTCATCCGCACCACACCCTGCTTAACGCAGATTTCGCGCGCAAATCTCAGCACGGCCTCGATGTCATGTAATGCATCGATCTGATCGAAATACCACTGCATCGGAGCGCAGGTTACCATAAGTCCCCCAGATGGGCGACTTTCCGTGTGCGTAAACTTTCTTCATAGCGCGCAAGGTTCAAACGAACTCGGACGTTCGGGTCGCAGCTGCTGAGATACTCAGCGGTCTGGTTGAACGTTCAAGTCCTGGCGGCAGTCGCGCTTCCCCCCATTTGCGCCGACTGCCGTCAGGCAACCCGTTTCACACCATAGCCGAGGTTTGCCATGAGCAAGTTGCGCAACGCAGCGTCACATATCAGCCGTCTGTTTTCAGCCAATCGCGGGGAATGTAGCGCTGTTGCCGCTGGAATTGCACCTGATATGGTCGAGGTCGCAACGGCCATCCAGTCGCGGCAGGCCGGTGGGCATGCAACCACTTTGCGCCAATTGCACACGATTTCCAGCCTCAGCCAGCCACAGGCGCTAACGCTTATCCGCGCGTTGGAGCGCGCCGGGATTGTCCACATCGAAAGCAATCTTGGCGATGCATTTGAATCGACCATCACGCTTACGGAAAAAGCGCAGCGTTGGCTTGACCGTGATTTGACCGGGCAAGCGCGCTAACGCACGGCTTTTGGGCTTTTCATAAGTAGCAGGGGCGCTATATGCAGCCGCTCGCTGATTCGGACCGCATGCAGCCGTGCGAAATTCAGTTTCCCGATGTTTGATCGGCAATGGACGCATAGCTCAGTTGGTAGAGCAGCTGACTCTTAATCAGCGGGTCGTAGGTTCGAACCCTACTGCGTCCACCATAGCAATTTTGCAAAATATTCGCGTCAGTTCTTGCGCTCTTCAATGGCGCTGTCCTGTCAATTTTGCTTGCTTGTTATCACATTCTGATGTGATAACTATCGCCCATGAACACATCAATAATCACACGCGTGCGCTCGCTTGTTGAGAGCGGCAAGATGACAAAGGCCGGTTTGGCCCGGGCTGCGGGCCTGCATGCCAACACTTTGCGCGATGCTGCTGAGGTGGATTGGAACCCTACCGCCGACACTCTCGCAAAGCTTGAAGCTTTCCTCGAAGCCAATGATGATCGGCCGGTGCTGGTCGGGATTGAGGAAATCATTGACGAGGCACGCAACGGTCGGATGTACATATTGGTAGATGACGAGGACCGTGAAAACGAAGGTGATCTGATTATCCCCGCGCAAATGGCGACCCCGGCGGCGATCAATTTCATGGCCACACATGGACGCGGTCTGATTTGTCTGGCGCTGGACCGGGCACGGGTCGATCAGCTTGGCCTTGAACCGATGAGCCGCAACAATAAGGAAAGCATGCAGACCGCCTTCACGATTTCTATCGAGGCGAAGGAAGGCGTGACCACCGGTATTTCGGCGGCAGACCGGGCGCGCACCATCTCGGTTGCGATTGATTCGACCAAAGGACCTGATGATATTGTGACGCCGGGCCATGTCTTTCCGCTTGCCGCGCGCGATGGCGGGACGCTGGTGCGTGCCGGGCATACCGAAGCGGCGGTCGATATCTCGCGACTCGCCGGGCTCAATCCCAGCGGTGTCATTTGCGAGATCATGAATGACGATGGGTCAATGGCGCGGCTCGATGATTTGATCGCCTTTGCGCGGCGCCACGAATTGAAGATCGGCACGATCCGCGATTTGATTGCCTATCGAATGCGCAACGATCATCTGGTCGAAAGGCTGGGCGAGCGCAGTTTTGAAAGCGATTACGGCGGCCAATGGCGTCTGATTACCTACCGCGACCGGATCGCCGACAGCGAAGCCTATGTCCTGCAGAAAGGGCATGTGAGCGCCGATGCTCCCACCCTCGCCCGCGTCCATCCTATTTCGGTGTTTGACGATGTGCTGGGCGCGCCCGGTCCGCGCAAACGCACCTTGCAGCGCGCGATGGGCGCGATCGGGGCGCATGGGTCGGGGGTCATTGTCATTCTGACTCAGCGGGTCGGGTCGAGCGGCGAATGGTCGCAGGACGAGGAGATCCGCAATATCGGCATCGGCAGCCAGATCCTTGCCGATCTGGGTGTGCACGAAATGGTGCTGCTCTCCAATTCCCGGCCCGACCTGGTCGCGCTGGAAGGATATGGCATCACCATTATCGATCATCAGGAAATCCCGGAGTAACTTCAATGGCCAAATTTCTTATTGTCGAGGCGCGCTTTTACGCCTCACTGAACGACATGCTCATCTCCGGCGCGATGGCAGCCCTCACAGCAGCCGGCCACGAAGCCGAAGTGTTGACCGTTCCGGGTGCGCTTGAGGTGCCAGGAGCAATCGCACTGGCTGCCGAAAGCGGTGAATATGACGGATTTGTAGCGATCGGCGTGGTCATCCGCGGTGAGACTTACCACTTTGAAATCGTCGCGGGTGAAAGCGCACGGGCAATCATGGCCTTGAGCATGGACGGTATCGCTATCGGCAATGGCATTCTGACGGTCGAGAATGAGGCGCAGGCGCTTGTTCGGGCTGATCCGGCGCAAAAGGATAAGGGCGGAGAAGCGGCAAAGGCGGCAATGGCAATGTTGGAATTGGCGCACAGATTTGCCCGTTGAGAGCCCCGATTTGCCGAATGACCTGCTAAACCCGCGCGAGAATAAGTATTTTCACGGATACACTTCTTCATAAGTCCCGCTTACCACGGGCTCAGGGGAACTTCTTGCAATCCGGGTCGCGCTGGGACGGGATAAGAATTGAAAAAACTATCGATAAACACCGCGATCGAACTCCACGAATGCCGCAGGACACTTGCGCTAACGCTGGACAGGCTTGACCGTCTGGGCGCCGGGCTCGCGGCGATCCACGTCAATGCCGCCATTGAGCAGTTGAACGATAACATCGGCGTGATCGAGCACAGCTTGGTGCACGATTTCGAACCCAGTTTCATCCGCATCGTACAAGGCGGTCGCGTTTTGAATTGACCGGCCGATTGTCCACCAATGTCAAAAGCCAACATTGGCTGAGGAGCAACATACGCAGCTTCACTTAATATACAGAGCGATACAAGCGTCATAGTGCCGCATGGGGTGCGCACCATTCAAGGTGTCAGGTGGATAGGCACCCTTGATGGAGTATGTCTTGGCGCTGCCTCAAAACCTGCCGAAAGTTCAGTTGCGACCTCTCCCGGTTTTGCCTCATTGGTTCGACGCTGCGCGGCGCTTGATCTGTTTCCATCCAACTTCGCGAGATCTCTTACCGGCGACACGTGCGAGCGTCGGATGAGGGAAGGTAAGGATGGGCGTTACTTAGCCGACGTGACATTTGGCGAAATGCGCAAGGCCACCATGCCGAGGCAGCCCAAAGCCCTTGATACAAACCTTCCACCAACAAGCCGCCAAGCGACCGATCTCGATGGGCTTGCAGACCAATTGTCTGCGATCGCGCGAGAATTGCGGCGTGTGCCTCTGGCTGTGGGCATCGACCAAGATGGCAATGCGGCTGTGCGGCGTGCAATCGACGAATCTCGAGCCTCTCTTGCCACTGGGCCTGAGAGCTCAGGCGCTGCCACGATTGAAGACAGCCGCCGCGAGCGTGCCCTGAAAGCGGAAGCGGCACGCGAGATCTATACACAGCGCCGCCGAAGGGCTGTGCTGTTCGGCAATCCGGACCTGTTTGGTGAACCTGCATGGGACATTCTGCTCGACCTCTACATCGCTGAGGTCGAGGGCAAGGCAGTGTCCGTTTCGAGCGCCTGCATAGGCTCAGCCGCGCCGCCCACCACTGGCCTGCGCTGGCTCGGTGTGCTGGCCGAAAACAACCTGATCCTGCGCGAGCACGATCCTGAGGATCAACGCCGCGTGCTCGTTAGGCTGACCGACAGCGGGCTCGCGGCGATGGATCAGTTTTTTTCAGGTATCTAAAGCCGTCTCAGACCTGTCGCTCAGCCAGACAGTGCGCCGAAACAGCCTGGCCCTGCATAGGCAGCGCTATCGCCCAATTCTTCCTCGATCCGGATGAGCTGGTTGTACTTCGCCAGCCTATCCGAACGCGCCAACGATCCAGTCTTGATCTGCCCGCAATTGGTCGCCACCGCGAGATCGGCGATGGTCGCATCCTCGGTCTCCCCCGAACGGTGGCTCATCACGCTGGTGTAGCGCGCGCGGGTAGCCATATCGACCGCCGCCAATGTCTCTGTCAGCGTGCCGATTTGATTGACCTTTACCAGCAGCGAATTGGCCAGACCCTTTGCGATCCCATCGGACAGACGGGCTGGATTGGTCACGAACAGATCATCGCCGACCAATTGCACGCAGTTGCCGATCAATTGGGTGAGCGCAGTCCAGCCTTCGAAATCATCCTCGCTCATGCCGTCTTCGATGGAGCGGATCGGGTAATCATCGCAGAGTCGCGCCAGATAATCGGCCATTCCTGCGCCATCGAGGCTCAGTCCCTCGCCCGAGATTTGATATTTGCCGTCGCGGTAAAATTCGGTCGCGGCGCAATCCAGCGCGAGCACGATGTCGGTGCCCGGGGTGAACCCGGCCTGCTCTACCGACGCCATGATGAAATCGAGCGCCGCGCGAGTGCTTGCCAGATCGGGGGCGAACCCTCCTTCATCTCCGACGCTGGTCGCCAGCCCCTTATCCGCCAGACCTTTTTTCAAGGTATGGAACACCTCTGAACCCCAGCGCACAGCCTCTGCCAGGTCAGGCGCGCCAACGGGCATGATCATGAATTCCTGAATGTCGATGGGGTTATCCGCATGCTCGCCGCCGTTGATGATGTTCATCATCGGCACCGGCAGGACATGCGCGGAGACTCCGCCGAGATAGGAATACAGCGGCAGGCCGCGCGCATTGGCCGCCGCCTTGGCCACCGCAAGGCTGGTGCCGAGAATGGCATTGGCACCAAGCCGCGCCTTGTTGGTTGTTCCGTCCAGCGCAATCAACGACAGATCGACGTCGCGCTGATCCTCTGCATCGAACGCACCGATGAGCAGATCGCGGATCTCCGAATTGACCGCATCGACCGCTTTGAGCACACCTTTGCCCTTGTATCGCGCTGGATCGCCATCGCGCAGTTCGACCGCCTCATGCGCTCCAGTCGAAGCGCCCGAAGGCACCGCCGCGCGGCCAAAGCTGCCGTCGTCGAGCAACACATCCACTTCGACGGTCGGGTTGCCCCTGCTGTCGAGAATTTCGCGGGCATGAATGTCGATTATGGCGGTCATGATTGTCTCCGGGTGGAAAGTGTGGTAGGCGAGTAAGACACTGGGTCAAGATGCAAGCTCGGGCTCTTGGCGTTGCTGGTTTCGGCTTCCCTATTCGTCGGAACCAAGCGGCGCAAGCGGCGTAGATTTAGCATAACAAACTGGCGCGTGTTACCACTGGAAATGCGCGCTACAGGAAGGCAAAGAGACGATATGGCTGACACCACGACAAACAAAGCTCCGGCAAAGCGGGCAGCGCCCAAATCGGCGACCAAGGCGTCTCCCGCCAAGAAAGCTGCACCGAAAAAGACCGGTGCAGCAGCCAAGCCGGTGGATGATTCGGTCCCTTCAGGCACAGGGGAGGCGAAGAGCCGATTCAACGCTGCGCTCGAAGAGGCGAAGGCCGGCGCCGCTGCATTGCGCGCCGAAGCTGGAAACCGTGCAGGCGATTACCGCGAACAAGCCAAATCCCGTGGAGACGAATTGATGAACGAAGCCAAGGTTTACAGCGAGAAAGCTCGCAGCCGCGCCGGTGAACTGGCGAACGAGGGCAAGTCCGCCGCTAGCGATGCACTTGCGACGATTGGCAAGGCGGTCGGTGACACGGCCGTCCAGATCGACGAACGTTTGGGCGAACAATATGGCGATTATGCGCGTTCAGCCTCGCGTAGCCTGGCTGAAACGTCGGCCAAGCTCGAAGCGAAGAGCGTCGATGAACTGGGCGAAGATGCCCGTGCAATGGTCCGCAAGAGCCCGGCTGTCGCCGTCGGCATTGCGGCGGTTGCAGGGTTCCTGCTGGCGCGGTTGTTCCGCGGTTCACGCGACTGATTTTGAAACCAGCGGGCAGAGGGGATGGACAATATCGACCGCCAGACAGGCGCGGCCCACCCGGGTAACGCTGCGCCTGATGCCGAAAATGCAGTTCCTCCCGCGAACAACGAACCAGACGACTCCCTGATCGGAGAGATTGCTGCGCTGATCGACGGCGGTCGCACCTATGCGCAGGCAGAGATAGGCTTTCAAAAGACCCGCGCAAAACTGGCTGGGCGAAATCTGGGCACGGTGCTGTTATGCATCATCCTTGCCCTGATACTTGTGCATATCGCCTTGCTTGCGCTCGCGGTCGGTCTGGTAATTGCGCTTGCGCCGCTGGTCTCGATCTGGGGTGCCATCGCAATCGTGGTGGGCGGCCTGCTGCTGGTGGTTGCCGTGCTCACCTTGATCGCAAAGAAGCGTGTTCAGAGGCTCTCAACACTCTTTGCTTCTGACCAAAATGAGGCGGATGCATGAGCGACCTGGAGCGACGCTTTATCGAAGACCGCGCCATCCGCGACGCTGCACGGGCCGTGCTGATGGCTGACATCACCCATGCCCGTGCCAGCCTATCGGCAAAGGGCGTGGCAGCCCGCATCGGAGGGCGCATTGGTGACGGCGCGAAAGACGTATTCGAAGTGGCCAAGGCGCATTCTGAAGACAATCGCGGCATTATCGCGGCGCTGATTGGTGCGGTCCTGTTATGGCTGGGGCGTGAACCGATCCTTGAAATTCTCGGGCTGTCAGACAGCGATGAGACAAGCGAAGATGCCCCCAAATTCGGAGAAAAACATGAGCAATGAACCGACCCCTCAAAACGAACCCGCGACAGCCGCAGCTTCGAACGATGCAAAGCGCGATGAATTGCGCGCCCGGATCGAAGCGAGCGAGCGGCGCATTGCCGAACGCACCTTGGCTGAACAGGCGCAGGAGGCCGCAATCGCAGCGGGCGATTTTGCCCGCAAGAACCCTTTGACGGTCGTTGGCGGGGCGATTGCCATCGGTTTGATCATCGGCGCAATGACCTCCCCCGGCCGCCGGGTTGCAAGCAGCGCTGCCAAGGCCGCCTCGGCCGGGGCGGCTGAGCTGACGTCAAGTGCAGCCAAG
Organism: Qipengyuania sp. ASV99; assembly: GCF_047872805.1. NCBI lineage: Bacteria > Pseudomonadati > Pseudomonadota > Alphaproteobacteria > Sphingomonadales > Erythrobacteraceae > Qipengyuania > Qipengyuania sp. ASV99. The sequence continues at coordinate 25,969 of NZ_JBLQUK010000008.1, forward strand.
AGCGTTGGCAATGCAGTCAAAACGCGTGGTTCCGCGCTTGGAACGCTGATTGCAGACGCTGCCATCGCCTATGGCATCAAACTGATCGACGAAGCGATGGATAGCGCGCGCGCGAGCAAGGATGCGGCTGAGAATATTGGCGACAGCGCCGCTGCAAAGGTGCGCGCGCTGCGCCGTGATGCTGTTTATGTGGCGGGCACTGCCACTGACAAGGGGCGCACCGCAGCACAGAAAACCCGCCGCCGCGCGGCCCGCGCGGTGCGCGATCTGACCGACCGCATTTCGAACTGAGCCGCCCCGGCACCAGGCTGTTGAACCACGTTTAATTGCTTTCCCCGCCTCCTTGTCATCCTGGCACGGTTCGCTAAAGCGCGCGCAAACGCGCCCGCTGCGGGCGCAAATCCCCAGGGAACACCACATGGAAGAAACCACCACCACTCAACGCCTTCATCTCGTTATGGGAGGCAAGGTCACCGATCCGCGCGGGCTTGAATTTCAGGACCCCGAAAGCCTGCATGTCGTGGGCATTTACAGCTCTTATGATGATGCCGTGGATGCCTGGCGCGCGCAAGCGCAGCGCACGGTTGATGATGCCGAGATGAAATATGTGGTTGTGCATATTCACAAGCTGCTGACTCCGAACGCCTGATCGGGTCCGCAGCCTCTCGCATGGCCAAAGCTGTCGCTACCTATGTCATTCGGCCCTTCCGAGAGAGCGACGCTGCCGATCTGGCGGAAATCACGATTTCGGCCATTCATACACTCGGTGCAAGGCGCTATTCCCCGGATCAGGTGAAGGTCTGGGCGTCACGCCATCCCGGCCCTCAGCGGTTTCTGGACCGCGCCTCAGCCGGTGCCGTGATCTTTGTCGCGGCAAATGCGCAGGACGCGCCAGTTGCCTATGCGCTGCTCGAACGAACAGAGCAGGCCGATGGGCGCGGCGCAGGCCATCTCGACATGCTATACTGCCATCCCGCGCATACACGCCGCGGCCTTGCAGATGAACTCCTCGGCGCAGCACAGGCGCATGCGGAAGTCGCGGCTATGGCGCGACTGTATACTGAAGCCAGCGAACTCGCGCGGCCCGCGTTCGAACGGGCCGGATACCACGTCCTGCACCGCCGCGACTTTACTATCGCCGGCGTGGCGATCCACAATTATGCGATGGAGAAAAAACTCGGCCAGAAGCGTCTGAATTAAGGTGCTTCTGGCCGGTTCTTCAGATGAATTCGATCTTTTGGACGAGGTAGAACTTGTCGCCCGAAGGGACCGTTACTTCAATCTCGTCATCGACTTGCCGACCGATCATGGCGCGGCCCAGCGGTGAATTGAACGAGATCCGACCAGCAGCCGCATTGGCCTCTGTTTCGCCAACGATCTGATATCGGATTGGCTTGTCATTATCGTCGAGCAAAGTGACGGTGGAGCCAAACACGATCTTGTCACCGGACAGCGTGCTGGGATCGATGATCTGCGCGCGGCTAACCTTGCTTTCAATGTCGCCGATCATCGCCTCAACCTGGCCCTGACGTTCTTTCGCAGCATGATATTCGGCATTTTCCGACAAGTCGCCATGCGCGCGCGCCTCTTCGATCGCGTCAACGATCTTAGGGCGTTCATCGCGCAGCGCTTTCAGGTCTGCCATCAGGCTTTCATAGCCTTCTGCCAGCATCGGAACCTTTTCCATCGTTGCCATTCCGTTTCTTTCTGTCCGTAGCCGTTCCCTGAAAAGACATGCGGTAATTTCGGCTGTGACCGCTTCTGACGAGGCGGCCTCAAATCATCGAAATGTCGGGAAAACCGGCGTGAAATTTCAAGTATAATAGTCCTGTAACGATCGGACTTCAAGATCATGCGGTTTTATCGCCGCAATCGCCGCCGCCGCCGCCAGCGAAGCCGCCGCTGTGGTGTAATACGGGACCTTCTTTTCAAGCGCAGTCGCGCGGATTGATTTGCTGTCGAGCAGCGATTGCCACCCTTCGGTGGTATTGAAGATCAAAGCGATTTTTCCGTCAATGATTTTGTCAACAATATGCGGCTGACCTTCGGCGACCTTGTTGACCTTTTCCACCGCCAGCCCCTGCTGCGACAGATAGCTTTGCGTGCCAGCGGTGGCGATGATCCTAAAACCCTGTTCGATCAGGCTGCGCACCGCAGGCACGATCACCGCCTTGTCGGAATTCTTGACCGAGACAAAAACCGTCCCTTCGCGCGGCAGGATCATGCCCGCGCCAAGCTGGGATTTGAAGAAAGCGGCCTCAAAGCTGGTGTCGATCCCCATAACCTCGCCGGTAGATTTCATTTCCGGGGTCAGCACAGGATCAGCACCGGGGAAACGGCTAAAGGGAAACACTGCCTCTTTCACCGCCATATAATCAAACTCGCGTTTGAACGGTTCAAAATCGGCCAGCTTTTCGCCAGCCATGATCCGGCTGGCGATCTTGGCGACCGGCTGTCCGATGGCCTTGGCGACGAAGGGCACGGTCCGGCTGGCGCGCGGATTGACCTCGATCAGATAAACCTCCCCGTCCTTGACGGCGAATTGCACATTCATCAGCCCGCGCACGCCAAGCGCGTGGGCCAGCGCCTCTGCTTGCCGTTCCATTTCGGCGATAATATCAGCGCCCAGTGAATAGGCGGGCAAAGTGCAGGCGCTGTCGCCCGAATGGACCCCGGCTTCTTCGATATGCTGCATTACCCCGGCAATGCGGACTTCAACACCGTCGCACAGCGCATCGACGTCGCATTCGATGGCGTCGCGCAGATATTGATCGACCAGCACCGGACTGTCGCCCGACACATTCACCGCGGTTTTAATGTAATCATCGAGCTGAGCCTCGGAATCGACGATCTCCATCGCCCGCCCGCCCAGCACAAAAGACGGGCGCAGCAGCACCGGATACCCAATCCGCGCAGCCACGGCGGCGGCTTCATCCCGGGTGTAGGCAATACCGTTGTCGGGCTGTTTCAGATTAAGCTTGTCGACCAGTCTGGCGAACCTTTCGCGGTCCTCGGCATGGTCGATGGCGTCGGGTGACGTGCCAAGGATCGGGATCCCCGCATCCTCCAGCGCCTGCGCGAGTTTGAGCGGGGTCTGCCCGCCAAATTGCACGATCACTCCGACCAGTTCGCCCGCTTGCTTTTCCACGCGCAGGATTTCGAGCACGTCCTCTGCCGTCAGCGGTTCAAAATACAGCCGGTCTGACGTGTCGTAGTCGGTCGAAACCGTTTCCGGATTGCAGTTGATCATGATCGTTTCATAACCCTGCTCGGCCAGCGCGAAACAGGCATGGACGCAGCAATAATCGAACTCGATCCCCTGCCCGATCCGGTTTGGCCCGCCGCCAAGAATAACGATCTTCTTGCGGTCGCTGGGCGCCGATTCGCATTCGGCCTCTCCGAAAGACGGGGCTTCATAAGTCGAATACATATAGGGGGTGATCGCTTCAAACTCGGCGGCGCAGCTGTCGATCCGTTTGAACACCGGCAAGACGCCCAGTTTGTAACGCAGCGCGCGCACTTCGTCTTCGCTGGTGGCCCCGGCCATAGCTTGCAGCGCATCATGCAGCAGGCCCGAACGCTTGGCCTGCGTTTCTGCAAGCCCGCCCGCAACGCCGACCGAACGCACTGCCAGCGTCGCCAGACGCTTGTCGGAAAAGCCCATCGCTTTCAGCCGCCGCAGTCCCGCAGCATCGCGGGGCAGACCGTCTGCCTGCACTTCGCGTTCTGCCACGATGATCGCTTCGATCTGGCGCAGGAACCACGGGTCATAACCAGTGACGTTGTTGATGTCCTCAACGCTCAACCCTTCGCGCATCGCCTGCGCGACCTTGAGCAAACGGTCGGGCGTGCGGCGCGAAATGGCGGCGGTGATGACGCCGTGCTGCACGCTCTCCAGTTCGGGCACGCGGTTAAAGCCGTCGAGCCCGGTTTCAAGACCGCGCAGAGCCTTCTGCATTGATTCCTGAAAATTCCGGCCAATCGCCATCACCTCGCCGACCGACTTCATGGCGGTTGAAAGCGTCGCTTCGGCCCCTTTGAATTTCTCAAAGGCAAATCTGGGGATCTTGGTCACGACATAGTCAATGGTGGGTTCAAAGCTCGCCGGGGTCGCGCCAGTGATTTCATTGGTGATTTCATCGAGCGTATAGCCCACCGCCAGTTTTGCCGCGACGCGCGCAATCGGAAAGCCGGTGGCCTTCGACGCCAGCGCCGATGAACGCGAAACGCGCGGGTTCATCTCGATCACGATCAAACGGCCATCGGCAGGATTGACCGCAAACTGCACGTTTGACCCGCCCGTTTCGACCCCGATTTCGCGCAGCACAGCAATGCTCGCGTTGCGCATGATCTGATATTCCTTGTCCGTCAGCGTCAGAGCCGGGGCGACAGTGATACTGTCGCCAGTATGCACGCCCATCGGATCGACGTTTTCGATGGAGCAGATGATGATGCAATTGTCGGCGCGGTCGCGCACCACCTCCATCTCATATTCTTTCCAACCGAGCAGCGATTCCTCGATCAACACCTCAGTCGTGGGCGAGGCATCCAGCCCTTCGCGCACGATCTGATCGAATTCCTGGGTGTTGTAGGCAATCCCGCCGCCGGTCCCGCCCAGCGTAAAGCTGGGGCGGATGATCGATGGCAGCCCGGTGCGCTCCAGCACTTCGCGCGCCTGTTCAACACTGGTCGCCACGCCGCTGCGCGCGCTTTCCAGCCCGATTGCATCCATCGCCTCACGGAATCGCTGGCGGTTTTCGGCCTTGTCGATCGCGTCGGCTTTCGCGCCGATCATTTCGACGCCGTATTTCTCCAGCGTGCCATCCGCATCCAACGCCAGCGCGCAATTGAGCGCGGTCTGCCCGCCCATCGTCGGCAGCAGCGCATCGGGGCGTTCCTTGGCGATGATTTTGGCGACGATTTCGGGGGTGATCGGTTCGATATAGGTCGCATCGGCGAACTCCGGATCGGTCATGATCGTCGCGGGGTTGGAATTGACGAGGATGACGCGATAGCCCTCCTCTTTTAACGCCTTGATCGCCTGCGTGCCCGAATAATCGAACTCGCACGCCTGACCGATGATGATCGGGCCAGCGCCAATGACGAGGATGGAGGAAATGTCGGTGCGTTTGGGCATCAGTTGGAGTTCTCGTTTTCTGTGCTGGCATCGTCTGGATTGGCGGCGGACGCTCCGCCTCCGGTCCGCGTAAAATCGATCTGGATCAGCCGCATGTTCGCCTGCTGACGTTCGCACCCTGCGGGGATGATATCGGCCAGCGGCAATGCCTCGCCGCGCACCCGGTAAAGTGCTGGGTCACGGCCAAGGAAGAACGCGCCGTTTTCATCCACCGGTTGCTGCATGAACACATCGACCGCGGTCGAGGTTTCGTTGGTGCTCTGGTCGATCCGCGTGCCCTTGATCTCATCGCTGCGCGAAGCGGAAAGGTTCTGGATCGCCTCCAGCCCCAGCTTGGTAATGTCATAGGTGTAGGTTGGCTCAAACCGGTCACCATCCTGCAAATTCGCCAGTTCAAACCGCAGTTCCTGTTCGACGCGTGCAAGGCAGGCGGCTGGTTGTTCCACCCCGAGACGCGGGTCCTCGGGAAACAGCAGGTCGCAGCCGGTCAGCCCGGCAAGCGCAATCAAGGCGATGGCAGCGCGGTTCATTCGGCCTCTCCCGTGTTCGGCTCAAACGCATAGCTGATGCGGGTGTAGCGCCCGACATAGGGCAACACATCGGGCCGCGAAATCGCATTGCCATAGACAAAGGTGCAATTGCGGCGAATGTCGATCATCCGGTCGCCGTCGCGCACCATGATATAGCTCAGCACATAATGCGAACGCGGATTGGCGCGGCGGCCCACCACGTCAAGTTGGCGCAGGGTGTCAGAGAAATCCCGTAAGCTATCCATATCGACAAAACCCTGCCGCTCGCGCGTATCGGCAATCGCGGCATGTTTGGCCTCGGGGTCGAATTCCTCTTCGGAATAAAGCCCCTCAGCAGCAACCACTCGGCAATCCATGCGTCCTGCAACGGGTTTGTCGCTATCCTCCTTGAACAGCACGGGCCGCCAGTAAACGAGCACCGGCAACCCGCTTTCGCCCTGTTCGAGCGTGATCCCGCCGTCCCCCTGAAATGCGACGCCATCGGCGATCTCAGCGCCGGGCCACTGATCGACAGGCGGCGGCGTCATCGCGGGGTTCTGGGCGGCGAGCGGGGTTGCGGAGGCAAGGAGGAAAACGGCAGCCTTAATCATCTTCCGCCCGATACTTCTCGTTTCCGACAAAGCCGAATTTGGTCACGCCCGAGTAACGGATCAACGCCAGCAGGCACGCCGATTGCTCATAGTCGGCGTCGAGCAAGGCACTCCCAGGACCGCCTAGCATCAGATCGTCGCCTTGCACGGTCAAGATCGAACCCGGTTCGAACCCGCACAGCCGCTCTATCTCAATGGCGAGTTTCGTTAGGTTTCCGAACTTCGCAAGCGTAGGAGCCGAGTCAAGGAGCCCGCGCTCTTCAAGATAGCGTTGGTTTTCTGCGATTCTCTCGGGTGCCAGAAGGTCGGACACGTGCTTGTCGTATGCCCGCTGTAAATCGGGATCCTCGAAGCTGACGATCTCGTATCCAGCGGCCTCGTGAATGCATTCAATGTCATTCTCCGAAGGTCCAGCTTTCTCCGAGATCACGATTTCGAAGCTTTGCAGCCAGTCCTCGTAGGTCACTGTGAACCCGGCGCGATTTAAACCGCAGCTCTGCAAGCGATCGGCGATCCTTGTTTCCTCAACCGAATATTCGGGCGGCGGGCCGTCCATCACAGCCCCCCAACAAACTTCTCGAACAGGTAAAAGCTGTCCTGCGGCCCCGGACTTGCCTCGGGGTGATACTGCACGCCGAACGCGCGCTTGCCCTTCACCGCAATCCCGCAATTCGATCCGTCGAACAAGCTCACATGCGTCTGCTCAACACTCTCGGGCAAACTCCCCACATCCACCGCGAAACCGTGGTTCATGCTCGTGATCTCGACCAGTCCCGAAGTCTCGCCCCAGCCTTCACCCACGCGCTGAACCGGATGGTTTGCGCCGCGGTGGCCTTGATGCATCTTCACCGTCTTTGCGCCCGCTGCCAGCGCCAGCATCTGGTGGCCGAGGCAGATGCCGAAGATCGGCACATCCGCATCCAGCAGAGCCGCAATCACCGGCACGGCATATTCGCCCGTCGCCGCCGGATCGCCGGGACCGTTTGAAAGGAACACGCCATCGGGAGAAAGCGCCATCACTTCCTCAAACCCAGTCTTGGCCGGAACCACCGTCACCTTCGCCCCCGCTTTCACCAGATTGCGGAAAATGTTGTCCTTTGCGCCGAAGTCGATGGCGACAACGTGCGGCTTATTCGACCAGTCCGCGCGGGCATAGCCGTGGCCCAAACGCCAGTATCCGCCGGCCCAGTCCTCGCGGGCTTCACGCGTAACGCGCAGCGCAAGGTCCATGCCTTCGAGTCCCGCCCATTCCTGCGCGCGGGCAATCAGCGCGGGAATGTCGAATTTCCCATCGGGCGCATGGGCGATCACCGCATTGGGTGCGCCCGATAGGCGGATGCGGCGGGTCAGCGCGCGGGTGTCCACTCCGCACAGCCCGATTTTGCCATTGCGCACCATCCAATCGGTGAAATTTTCGGCCGAGCGGAAATTGGACGGTTCGGTCACATCCTCACGCACGACGCAGCCCACCGCGCCTTCCACGCGGCTTTCCACGTCCTCGGCATTCGCGCCGACATTGCCGATATGCGGGAAGGTAAAGGTGACGATCTGCGCAGCATAGCTGGGATCGGTCATCACCTCCTGATAGCCGGTCATCGCGGTGTTGAAACAGACCTCGCCAATTGCCGAACCCTCTGCGCCAAAGCCCCGCCCCCAGATCACCGTGCCATCGGCCAGAACAAGGCAACCGGTCGCACCAGAAGGCTGCGCAGGGGTATTCGCGGAAGGGGCCATGGGGCGCTCCGTTAAAGAGGATTTTCCAGCAATGTCGCTAAGACCTAGCCGCTAGACGCGGGGACCATGCGCGTCAACCTAGTCGGAACGCGCGCAATGCGTTAGAGCGCGGCGCATCAACAATCCTTCCACAGAAAGTTCGATTTCACCATGATCCGCGACGATATCAAGGCCGCCACCATCACCGCCATGAAAGCCGGCGAAAAGGACCGCACCGCCGCGCTCCGCCAGATCAGCGCCAAGATCAAGGATCGCGATATCGAGGAGCGCACCAGCGGCAAGGATATTCCCGATGATGAATTGGTGACATCGGTCTTGCAGAAAATGGCGAAGCAGCGGCGCGAATCAATCGAAATGTACGAAACCGGCGGACGCCAGGAACTGGCCGATAAGGAAAAGGCAGAACTGGCCGTGATCGACGAATTTCTGCCGCAAATGATGAGCGAAGCAGACACGATCGCGGCAATCGAGGCGATCAAGGCGGAAACCGGCGCTTCGGGAATGAAGGACATGGGCACCGTCATGGGCGCGCTCAAGGCAAGGCACGGCGCTGTGCTTGATGGGAAGCTGGCGAGCGGATTGGTGAAGGCGGCGCTGAGTTAATCCTGGCCACAGATATACCCACAGCGGGCGCTTGAACCCTCAACGCTTACGGCGCACAATCCCGATCATGGCCATCACTCCGCAATGGAAGGACGAACTGCGCGCGCGGATCACGCTGTCTACCGTGATTATGCGCACCGAAAAGCTCGTTCGAAAAGGGCGCGAATGGACGGCTTGTTGCCCGTTTCATGACGAAAAGACGCCCAGCTTTTATGTTAATGACCAAAAGCAGTTTTACCATTGCTTTGGCTGCGGGGCGCATGGCGATGTTATCAGCTGGATGACCGAACAGCGCGGGCTGTCGTTCATTGATGCGATCAAGGAGCTCGCCGCCGAGGCTGGTATGGAAGTGCCAGCACCCGACCCCGTGGCCGCCAAGCGGGCGGAAAAGCGCGCCGAGCTGATTGATGTAACGACCGAGGCGCAGGACTGGTTCGTCCGCAATTTGCACTCTGCCGGAGGCCGCGCGGCGCTCGAATATCTCAATCGCCGGGGTCTGAAACCGGAAACCTTGCGCGAGTTCGGCTTTGGCTATGCGCCGGAAAACAAACAGGCGCTGCCCGCCGCCCTGCCCCGGTTCGACGATAGCATGCTGGTTGAAACCGGAATGCGCATCCGCACCGATGATGGCACCATGTATGACCGATTTCGGGACCGGATCATGCTGCCGATTCAGGATGCGCGCGGGCGGGTTATTGCGTTTGGCGGGCGTATCCTCGAATCCCGCGATGGCATCGCCAAATATCTCAATTCGCCCGACACCCCGCTGTTTGACAAGGGGCGCACGCTCTACAATCTCCACCGCGCCGCACCTGCCTCGCGCCAGACAGGCCGAGTGGTGGTGGTCGAAGGCTATATGGACGTGATCGCGCTGGCGCAGGCCGGGATAGCCGATGTGGTCGCACCGATGGGAACGGCGCTGACCGAAACCCAGCTGGAGCTGCTGTGGCGCATGGCGGAGGTGCCGGTGCTGTGCTTCGATGGCGATGCGGCGGGGCAAAAGGCCGCTATGCGAGCGGTGACGCGGGCGCTGCCGCTGCTCGCGCCGATGCGCTCGCTTGCGATTGTGCGCCTGCCGGCAGGAATCGATCCCGACGATCTCGTCAATCAGCAAGGCTCAGGCGCGCTGGAAAATCTGCTTGCTGCGCCCAAAAGCCTGCTCGATTTGCTGTGGAGCTTTGAAAGCGCGGCCAAACCGCTGACCACTCCCGAGGCCAAGGCGGGGCTGAAAGCACGGTTGATGGAGCACGTTGACACCATCCAGGATAGCGACATTCGCGCACTTTATCGCCGCGAATTGCTCGATCGGTTCTCAGCCTTTGCCTATCCCCATCGAGAACGACCATCGGCGCGTCAGGCGCAGTCGACACCGGGCCGCGCCAAGGGGAATTGGCGCTATGATAAGCCTGCGCCGCGCGGTCTTTCGCCCGATGCCCAAGCCACTCTCAACCGCGCCATGACAGGCGGGCAGCGATCCACACTGTTATCAGCGGTCATCGCCGGATTGATCCGACATCCGGAGGAGATCACACGCCACGCGGAGGCCCTTTCCAGCCTTGCCAAGGCGGACCCGAATGCCGCACCCGAAATTGAATCGCTGATAGAACTGTCAGAGACGCTTGATTCGGAGCACGAAAACGCCATATCGGGTCCGCAAGGCTATCCTGCCCCACCGGAAGACAGACGTTACGCCTTTCTCAGAGAGGGCACATCCCCCGGTGAAGCGCGCGAGGAACTGGCCGAAGCTGTGTCGTTGCTGGTCCAAAAACCAGCGCTCGAAGCCGCTATGGCGGCAACGATTGCTCGTTTCGACGATGATCCGGAAGGGTCATTTGCCGAGCAGGCCCGGTTGCGGCAGCAGCTCACGACAGTTGAAGAACGCTTGAAAGCGTTCGGAAGGCGAAAGGCCGGGGAACCGGCCAGACAGGATTAGGCCGGCGCTTCCCCTGCTGGTTCTTGGGATTAACATTGGCGGTGGCAAGCCGGGCCGGACACAAACGCCCGCCGGGACCATCGCCAGATAATGGACTGACGATACATTCATGGCCTCAACCGCAAAAGCCGCCGACAAAGACGACGCTCCGCTGATCGATCTTAACGAAGCCTCGGTGAAAAAACTGATGAGCAAGGCGAAGAAAAAGGGGTACATCACCCTTGATGAGCTGAACGAGGCTTTGCCGACGGATATGGATTCGGACCAGATCGAAGATGTGCAGACTGCGCTGTCCGAAATGGGCGTGCAGATCGTTGAAAATGACGAAGACGCCGAAGCTGATGGCGATGCCGATCCGGAACTCGAGGTCGAGGAAATCGACGCTGAGGAAGATGACAAGAAAGCCGCGACCAAGAAGGACGCAAAGACGCTCGCCGCAAAGAAGACCGGCACAGGTGAGCGCACCGATGATCCCGTGCGCATGTATTTGCGCGAAATGGGTGCGGTCGAATTGCTCAGCCGCGAAGGCGAAATCGCCATTGCCAAACGGATCGAATCCGGCCGCGACATGATGATCATGGGCCTGTGTCAAAGCCCGATCACGTTTCACGCCATCATCCAATGGTCCGAAGCGCTCAACAACGAAGACATGCAACTGCGTGAAATCCTCGATCTTGATGCGATGCTTTCCAAAGAGCCTCCACCAGACAAGATGGAAGCGGAAAACGAGGACGATAGCGGCGAAATCTCCGAAGAAACCGCTGGCCCCACCATCCGCGAAGATGACGAAGACGTCAGCGATTCCAGCGATGACAATGACGACGATGAGGACGGCGAAGAAGGCAGTTCAAAAAAGCTCGATGACGAGGAAGAGGAGGACAACACCCTCAGCCTCGCCCAGATGGAAGCCGCGTTAAAGCCCGACGCCATCGAACGGTTCGCGCGCATCACCAAACTGTTCAAGACCTTTGAAAAACTGCAGGTCGAACGCGTCGATACGCTTGGCGCTGGCCTCGAATTTCCCAAAGCCAAGGAAAAGAAATACGAAGCGTTGGGCGAAGAACTGACCGCCGAGGTGGAAAGCATGCAGTTCCACGCGACCAAGATCGAATTTCTGGTCGACAATCTTTACGCCTTCAACCGCCGCCTGACTGCGCTGGGCGGGCAGATGTTGCGGTTGGCCGAACGGCACAAGATCAAGCGGCTCGACTTCCTCAATTCCTACGTCGGCAATGAGCTGGACGAGGCATGGCTTTCTTCCAATGCGAAGAAGGACAAAAAGTGGAAGGCCTTCGCTGAAAAGGAAGGCGACGCGATTGAGCGTATCCGCACTGAAATCGCAGATATTGCCGCCAACACCGGCATGGCGCTCACCGAGTTTCGGCGCATCGTCAATATGGTGCAAAAAGGCGAGCGTGAAGCGCGCATCGCCAAGAAGGAAATGGTCGAGGCGAACCTTCGTCTGGTGATTTCCATCGCCAAGAAATACACCAATCGTGGCCTGCAATTCCTTGATCTTATTCAGGAAGGCAACATCGGTCTGATGAAGGCGGTCGACAAATTCGAATACCGCCGCGGTTACAAGTTCTCGACCTATGCAACGTGGTGGATCCGTCAAGCGATCACCCGCAGCATCGCCGATCAGGCGCGCACCATCCGCATTCCAGTGCACATGATCGAAACGATCAACAAATTGGTGCGCACCTCGCGCCAGTTCCTCCACGAGGAAGGCCGTGAACCGACGCCTGAGGAAATGGCGCAGCGCCTGTCCATGCCGCTGGAAAAAGTGCGCAAGGTGATGAAAATCGCCAAGGAGCCGATCTCCCTCGAAACGCCAATTGGCGACGAGGAAGACAGCCATCTGGGCGATTTCATCGAGGACAAAAACGCGATCATCCCCGTCGATGCCGCGATCCAGGCCAACCTAAAGGAAACCGTCACCCGCGTGCTCGCCAGCCTCACCCCGCGTGAGGAACGCGTGCTGCGGATGCGGTTCGGCATCGGAATGAACACCGATCACACGCTCGAAGAAGTCGGCCAGCAATTCTCGGTGACGCGCGAACGTATCCGCCAGATCGAAGCAAAAGCGCTGCGCAAGCTCAAGCACCCAAGCCGGTCGCGTAAGATGCGTAGTTTCTTGGATCAGTAGGGCCAGCGATTGCCGTGAAAATACATTTTGCGGCCCTCGTCCTTGCTCTGCTCATGCCAGCTTGCGCAGATATTGACGATGAAGCGCCAAATGCGGTTTTAACCTCGCCTTTTGAGCCCTTCCCCGAGGCGGCCACAGTTCAGCTGTTTATTGATACGAGTGGAACGAGCTCTTTGAGGGATGCGATTGCGGCGGGACCTGTGGCGACCCTCACCGACGCGCAACGCACCGAGTTGGGGGCATCGTTCACAATCATCACTGATCATGGCGTGGGCGAAGCGGCCGCCTGCTTCATACCGCACCATTTTTTCCGTTACACAGGCGCGGACGGAGAGCTCATTGGCGATGTCTCGGTATGCTTTAGCTGTGGCGGCAATGAGGTCTCGCCTGGCCCAGACTTGCCGAATGGAAGCTGGATCCAAGAAGACATAACGCGGATCGAGGCGCTAGTAGCGAGCATGGATCACCCGACCGAGATCGAATATCAATAGGGGCAAAGCGAGTCTTCATCCTCGCCATCAAAGCAAACAAAAGCTATTGATTGTGCGCCGCAGCAATTTAAGCTTGATCGATGCCTAAAACCGACCAGCCAACCATCATCGCCATCGTCAGCCAAAAGGGCGGCTCTGGGAAGACCACCCTCGCGGTTAATCTTGCCACTCGTGCAGCGCAGGCCAGCCAGGAAAGCTGCGTCATCGACACCGATCCGCAGGCCACCGCTGCGGCATGGGGCGATTGGCGCGGGGATTTCCTGCCTGTGGTCGTGACCGCGCCCCCTGCCCGGCTGACCCGCACTATCGAAAGCGCGAAGAAAAACGGGGTCGAATTCATTGTCATCGACACCCCGCCCCATGCCGATGCCGCCGCGCGGGAGGCGATCAAGGCGGCCGATATCGTGCTGATCCCGACCAAGCCGCGCGCCTTTGATCTGGCTGCGCTTGAACCGATTGCCGACCTTGTCAGCTTTGCCAAAACGCCCGCATTTGTCGTGCTCAACGCTGTTCCAACGGGCGCGACCGTGCTGGCCAACGAAGCACGCAAGACCGCCGAAGGCATGGGTCTTTCGATCTGTCCCGTCGAATTGGGCGACCGCGCCGCTTTCCACCGATCAAGTGCAAAGGGCGAAACCGCCGCCGAAATCGACCCTTCGGGCAAGGCGGCACAGGAAGTGGACGCGCTCTGGAAATGGCTGAACAAGGTGTTGAAGAAGGCGCAGAAATGACCGAGCAGCCGCCCCGGCTCCCTACGCCGGACGAACGCGGAGAATGGCGCGCAACTGATTTGCTCGCCAACCGTCCCTTTATCATCTGCGCGCTGTATCTTTGCACCTATTTCACGTTCTTTTCGTGTGTCGTCGGCGTGGTGCTCGCGCATGTCTTTGTCGAAGGGCGATGCGAGGAATGGGAGCGCAGCCAGTTCCAATATCTCATCCGCACGTTCTGGATGATGATCGGCGCTTTCCTGATCGCGATTTTTTGCGGCATCTCGATTCTGATCAGCCACGGCGAAGAGGGTTTTCTTTTCGGTGCACTCGTGGCCGGCGCGATTGCGTTCGGGGTGCTGATCCTTGCCGCAGCGCGCACCGTCTATGCGATGCTGAACGCGGTTCGTCACAAGCCCATGCCGAAACCGCGCACGCTCTTGCTCTAGTAACGCCGGTTGCGGTCGTCCTCGTAATGGCGCGGGGTAAGGCCGTATTTCAGCTTGTATTCGTCTGGCACAAAGGGTGCTGGCGCTTCAGGAAGCCGCGCAAAGTCGCGGCGGATGCGCCGCAATTCCTGTTCAGGTATGGGCGACCATTCGACCGAATTGCGCGCAGTCAGGGCAAAATCGCCAGCATATGTCACCGATCTCTCGCGCACTTCGAATCTTGGGGCATCATCCCCATAACCGCGGCTGGGACGGGATAATTCTTCGCTCCCGCCCAGCCCCTGCACATCGATAAGGCAGCGCTCATCCTCTGCCGGGATCTTGGGGCAGTTCATTCCATGCGCAACCAACCGGTATGTCCCGGCGGGCAACGCGAAGACGGCTACCTTGTATTCAAGCGTGTCGTTGCCGAATGCGAAAAAGCCCTGCCGCCGTTCAAACCGCACAACATCATTGTCATTGGCAATGCTCCCCCCATCGCGCAGGAAATAGACCTGCAATGGATCGTCGAGATATATCTCGCTGCGGACCGATATCACCACCGCGCCATAACCGCCCCCGAGCGCGGAGGCCCGCGACACCCGCTCTGCTGCCGACCCCGGTTCAGCGCTGGCCGCGTCCCACGCTGGCAATGCCAAAGCAGATAGCAACAGGGCAAGGAAAGCAAAACGCATGGTGCGAACCCAATATTCTTGGTGTGAACGGACGCGGGGATGAAACATGTAGGGCCCCGGCACAAGGGTCACTCTGCGCCGAGAATTGCCAAAAACAAACATGGATCAATCATAGACAGTGCCAGATACGTCGAAAAGCTGCCTTAGCGGGGTGGAGTCCGGGCGCTGCGGTGACTATGTAGCCCGCATGCGTATTGCCATAGCTTCCGATCACGCCGCCACCGACATGAAGGCAGAGCTTGCCGAATGGTTGATGGACGAAGGCCACGAAGTCGCCGATCTCGGCCCTGATGCGGGCGAGAGCGTCGATTACCCCGATTACGGCTATAAACTGGCCGAAGTCATCGCCGACGGCACCGCCGAATATGGCATCGCGCTGTGCGGATCGGGCATCGGCATATCGATCAGCGTCAATCGCCACCCGGCCTTGCGCTGCGCGATGGTATCGGACCCGCTTTCGGCAGCCTTGTCGCGCGAACACAACAATGCCAATTGCATTGCGCTGGGCGCGCGTCTGATCGGGATCGAAATGGCCAAGTCCTGCGTTGCGACCTTTCTAAGCACCGAATTTGCCGATGCCAACAATCCCGATGGACGGCACCGCCGCCGCGTAACCAAACTGGGCATCCCGCCGCTTTTGTCCGATCACATAGAGACCCATCAATGAGCACTCAGCCAAGCACGATTTTCAATCTTGAGGACACCGCGATGAACGGATTCTGGCATGATGATCTTGCCACGGCGGACCCTGAAATCGCGGCCGCCATTGGCAGCGAGCTCAAACGTCAGCAGGACAAGATTGAGCTGATCGCCAGCGAGAATATCGCCTCAAAAGCAGTGCTTGAGGCGACTGGCAGCGTCTTCACCAACAAATATGCCGAGGGCTATCCGGGTAAACGCTATTACGGCGGCTGCGAATATGCCGACGTGGTCGAAACGCTGGCGATTGACCGGGCCAAACAATTGTTCAGCTGTGATTTCGCCAATGTGCAGCCCAATTCGGGCTCGCAAATGAATCAGGCGGTGTTCCTCGGCCTGCTTGAGCCCGGAGACACATTCATGGGGCTCGACCTCAATTCGGGCGGGCACCTAACCCATGGTTCGCCCGTCAATATGAGCGGCAAGTGGTTCAACGTCGTGTCCTATGGCGTGCGTCAGGGCGACGAGCTGATCGACATGGATGAGGTCGCGGCCAAGGCACGCGAGCATCAGCCAAAACTGATTATCTGCGGCGGCACGGCCTATTCGCGCACTTGGGACTTCCCCGCGTTTCGCGCCATCGCAGATGAGGTTGGCGCTGTGCTGCTGTGCGATATGAGTCACATCTCCGGTCTGGTCGCGGGCGGCGCGCATCCCTCGCCCTTCCCGCATTGCGACATCGTCACCTCGACCACGCACAAATCCTTGCGCGGTCCGCGTTCGGGGATCATCCTTTGGAACGATGAGAAATTCACAAAGCCGCTCAACATGGCGGTATTCCCCGGCTTGCAGGGCGGCCCGCTGATGCATGTGATCGCGGCCAAGGCAGTGGCATTCCGCGAGGCGCTGCGGCCCGAATTCAAGACCTATGCCCACCGCGTCGTCGAAAACGCGCGCGCGCTGGCCAGCAGCCTTGAGGACCACGGCCTGCGGATCGTTTCGGGCGGCACCGACAATCACTCCATGCTGGTTGATCTCACCGCGAAGAACGTGACCGGCAAGGATGCCGAGAAAGGCCTCGATCGCGCCTGGCTCACTTGCAACAAGAACGGCATTCCATTCGACACACGCTCGCCCTTTGTCACCAGCGGTGTTCGGCTGGGCACGCCCGCGGGCACCACGCGCGGCTTTGGTCCGGCGGAATTCCGCACAATCGGCAAGCTGATCGCCGAAGTGGTCGATGGCCTGTCAAAGAACGGGCCGGAAGGCGACGCCCAGATTGAGGAAAGCGTGCGTTCGCGGGTCGCCGAATTGTGCGCCGCCTTCCCCGTTTATCCCGCAAGCTGATCCAGACCTGCCATGCGCTGCCCTTTTTGCGCCAATGATGACACACAGGTGAAGGACAGTCGCCCGACCGAGGATTCGAGCGCCATCCGGCGGCGACGGCAATGCGTGTCGTGCGGCGCGCGCTTTACTACATTTGAACGCGTGCAGTTGCGCGAGGTAACCATCGTAAAATCGGGGGACCGCCGGGAAGCGTTCGACCGGCTCAAGATCGAACAATCGGTGGCGCTCGCCTGCCGCAAGCGTGGGGTTTCGCAGGAACGCATAGATCAGTTGATCTCAG
This sequence comes from Qipengyuania sp. ASV99, assembly GCF_047872805.1. NCBI lineage: Bacteria > Pseudomonadati > Pseudomonadota > Alphaproteobacteria > Sphingomonadales > Erythrobacteraceae > Qipengyuania > Qipengyuania sp. ASV99. The sequence continues at coordinate 43,235 of NZ_JBLQUK010000008.1, forward strand.
GCATCCAGCGGCAAGTGGAAACCGCAGGCGAACCAGAGGTCGCCTCTGCACAGATCGGTGAAATGGTGATGGAAGGGCTGAAACAGCTCGACAGCGTCGCCTATATCCGTTTCGCCAGCGTCTACCGCGATTTTTCCGAAGCCCGCGATTTTGAAGAATTCGCCAGCACTGTCGCTGACGCGGCAAAGGAATAGCGTCCCCATGAACGCGGCGAATAGGCCCATCATTGTCCTTGTGCGTCCACAACTGGGCGAAAATATCGGCAAGGCAGCGCGGGCCATGCTCAATTTCGGGCTGACGGAATTGCGGATCGTCAACCCCCGCGATGGTTGGCCCAACCCTTCGGCGGGTCCGGCGGCGGCGGGGGCAGATATCGTGCTCGATCAAGCAAAGGTCTATGCCAGCACCGCCGATGCGGTCGCCGATTGCGAATATGTCTATGCCACCACCGTCCGCAAGCGCGGCGTGACCAAACCGGTTGTCACGCCGGGTGAAGCGGCGCAGCTGTTTCACAATGAGGCCGGGCGTCACGCCGTGCTGTTCGGGCGTGAGGCTGCGGGGCTGGAGACCGAGGACGTAGCCTTGGCGCGCCGCATCCTGACCGTCCCGATCAACCCTGAATTCGGGTCGCTCAATCTGGCGCAAGCCGTTATTTTGGTCGCCTATGAATGGGCGCGCAGGCTGCGCGAGACGTCGGGCGCTGCCAGTGAACTGGTGCAACCTACGGCGGAGGAGGAGTGGCTCCCCCCTGCCCCGCAGGCCGAGCTGGAGGGGCTGATCGAACATTTCGAGACACTGCTGGCTCCGCGCGGCTATTTCCTGCCCGAAGCGCGCAGCGAAACCACGCGGCGCAATCTGCGCAGCATGTTGACCAAGCCAGGCTGGAACCATCTGGAGGTGCGCACGATGCGCGGCATTCTGACCACGCTTGGTCGCAAGCCGCGCTCAGATGCAGGCGAGGACTAGGGCGATCTGGACAGGCTGGATCGCTCTCGCTAGAAACTTCAGCAATCCCTCTCTTTCCCCCGAAATCTGTGAGATCATTGATGAAATCCATCGTCCCGCTGTTGGCGCTCGCTGCCGCTTTCGCCCTGACCGCTCCGGCTTCGGCCGCAAATCCCGATTCTGCGGGTGCGCAGCAGGCCGAGGAAGCGACCAGCACAGCCGATGAAGCTCAGCCTGAACAGGACGCCGCGCCTGCCAGCGATGCAGTGCCCGTTGAAAGCGCAGCGCAAGAGGAAGCAGGCGAAGACGAATTGATCTGCCGCAGCATCCGTCTCGATATGTCGAGCCGCCGCAAGACGCGCGTGTGCCGCACCGTAGCAGGCTGGCGCGAACTCAACCAGCAACGCTGAACCTGCGCCAATCCCCCTTCTCGCTTGACGTGTCCTCCGCCCGCAGTTAAGGGCGCGCCTTCGCAATTTGGCTCCGCACCCCGGTGAAGCGGCGGCCGCAATCAGCGCAAAAGCTGATTGGTGCGAGGCCGGGTTCAATGGCCAACATGTGGTTGGTCCTGCAAATTTGAAGGAAAGACATATGTCGAAGCGCAAAAGCGCCAAGTATAAACTCGACCGGCGGATGGGTGAAAACATCTGGGGTCGCCCCAATTCCCCGATCAACAAGCGCGCCTATGGCCCCGGCCAGCATGGTCAGCGCCGCAAGAGCAAAGTCAGCGACTTTGGCCTGCAATTGCGCGCCAAGCAAAAGCTCAAGGGCTATTACGGCGATGTGACCGAAAAGCAGTTCCGGTCGACCTACAAGGACGCCACCCGGATGAAAGGTGACACCGGCCAGAACCTGATCGGGCTGCTTGAACGCCGCCTTGACATGATTGTCTACCGCGCCAAATTCGCCCCGACGATCTTTGCGGCTCGCCAGATTGTGAGCCACGGCCACATCCGCGTGAACGGCGTGAAGTGCAACATCGCATCGCGCCGCTGCGATGTCGGCGATGTCATCAGCCTGAGCGACAAAGCCAAGGAAATGGCGCTCGTGATCGAAGCGCAAAGCCTGCCAGAGCGCGACATTCCCGACTATGTCGTGCCCGATGGCAACGACAAAGTGTCGTTCAGCCGCGTGCCCAAACTTGACGAAGTGCCTTATCCGGTGACGATGGAACCGAATTTGGTCGTCGAATTCTATTCGCGCTGATCCTCAGCGAAATTATGAAACAGCAAAGGGCGGTCCTCACGGATCGCCCTTTTCATTTGCGCCAGACGCCGCCATGATCCGCCGTGGCAATAGGGGGATCAGAGAATGAAGGTGCTGCTGGTGGACGGCCATCCCGATCGGGGGCGGTATTGCACGCATTTGCTCGATCGCTACGCGGAAGCGTTGCCGTCTGGCTGCGAAGTCACCCGGATTGCCGTGCGCGACATGATCTTTTCGCCAAACCTTGCCCATGGCTATCGCCAGCGCACGGATTGGGAACCTGACCTTCTGGTTTTTGCGCAAGCGCTGGATGCCTGCGACCACGTTGCTTTCTTTTTCCCGATGTGGTGGGGCGCGGAGCCTGCCGCACTAAAAGGATTGCTCGACCGGGTCTTGCTGCCTGGTTTTACATTCGCCTATCATGACAATGACACCTGGTGGGATCGCCATATGGCTGGCCGATCTGCCGATGCTATTATCACGATGGATACGCCGCCGATCTTCCTGTGGCTCTCCTATGGCAATTCGATCATTCGCCGTTGGAAAGGTCAAGTGCTGGGTTTCTGCGGGTTCAAGCCGGTGCGCATCCTGCCGCTGGGCCAGGTCAAATTCGGCGGAGCGGAAAAGCATGCGGCAAAATGGGCCGCCAAGGTCGAAAAACTGGCTCGCACAATCAGACAGGCCGAACCGGGCAAGAAAGAGATGCGCCTTGCGCGGTTCCTCAATCGAGGCAGTTCCTAATCGCGAGTCCGGTCCCATTCGGCAAATTCATAGGCGATTGAGCCTTCGACAAGCCGTTCCCAGATGTCGGCGATTACATCGCCGGGCAGGCAGCGCGCCTCTGCGTCAGCCACCGCGGCATTGATCACTGAAGCCTTGCGTTCTTCATCGCGCACCGCAGCCCGCACCGGTTTGATCCGCGCGGCGGCGCGCATGTAGCCGAACCGGCGATCAAGCAGCGCGACCAGCTCACGGTCGGTTGCATCGACGCCCGCGCGCACATCGGCCATGGTTTCGCAGTCTTCGGGGAGGCTGAATGGTTTGTCCATCGCCGCCATTTGGCGGTTCAATGCTGTCATGTCGAGCCTGATGATGGAACTTTTGCCGCGCTTCAATCCGGCGCTGACACCATCGCCAAAAGAAAAGGCTAGGGACGAGCGAACCCGCCCCCAGCCCCTTCATCTACTTAGCAGCAAGGCAGTCCGCAGCACATGGCAAGCGCACAGCACGCCTCTGCCACGGCTTCGTTGTTTGCAGCCATTGCGGCGGTCGAGGTAAGCAGCGCAGAAAGCGCCGCAAACTTGGTAATCAGTTTCATAGAAATTCTCCAAATATCTGAAAATACAATCGTGTGGGTTCTTCAGGATTCGGATCGCGGCGGCGGCGGTTGCGGCTTGTTATCATGCCCAAGGATCGATCGTGCCGAAGTTGCGCGATGTTGCTGTATAGCAAATGACCCATCGCTGTTAATCGGCGGAGAAAGCATCGCCGCGCCGCAAACAATCTTGCAATGATCCAATTCCGGACAATCGGTGCAGCAATCATCCATGCAATTGTGCCACGGTGTGGCAAAGTCCGATTGCCCGCTCTCAAACCCCGCGGCCTCAGCCCGCGCCATACCTGGGCCAACCGACCCAAAGGCGAGAAGCATTGCAAAAAGGACCACGACAAACCGCATTTCAACACTCAATCCGATTTCAATGCGGTTTAGGTTACACCGAAACTGACATAACGCCAGAACCAACATTCACTTTATGTAATCGCGCCGGAAATTAGCGGCAAAATCGGCAAACCGCCCCGCCCCAATGGCATCGCGCATGGCCTGCATCAAGGCTTGGTAAAAGGTGAGATTGTGCTCCGTCACCAGAATCGCGCCCAATATCTCCCCGCTTTTATGCAAATGGTGGAGGTAGGCGCGCGAGTAGCTGGCGCAGGCGGAGCAGGCGCACTTTTCATCTAGCGGCCCGGAATCCTCCGCATGGCGCGCATTGCGCAGGTTCAGCGGGCCGTTCCAGGTAAACGCCTGCCCATTGCGGCCTGATCGGGTCGGCAGCACGCAATCGAACATGTCGATCCCGCGTTCAACCGCGCCGACGAGGTCATCGGGCTTGCCCACACCCATCAGGTAGCGCGGGCGGTCAGCGGGGAGCATGTCGGGAGCGTAATCGAGCACGCCAAACATCGCCGCCTGCCCCTCACCCACCGCAAGCCCGCCCACCGCATAACCATCAAAGCCAATCCCGGTCAGTTTTTGCGCGCTGATTGCCCGCAATTCGCGGTCGAGCGCGCCTTGCTGGATGCCGAACAGCGCGGCACGCTCCGCATGTTCCCCGCCGCTGTTGAAGGCGTCGCGGCTGCGTCGCGCCCAGCGCATCGACAACTCCATACTGTCGGCAATGTCATCGCGCGGACGGTCGGCGCGCGGACATTCGTCAAACGCCATCACGATGTCGGAACCGAGCAGGCGCTGAATTTCCATCGACCGTTCAGGGGTGAGCATGTGCTTTGACCCGTCGATATGGCTGCGAAATTCGACCCCTTGCTCGGTCAGTTTGCGCAATTCGGACAGGCTCATCACCTGATAGCCGCCGCTATCGGTCAGGATCGGACGGTCCCAGTTCATGAAGCGGTGCAGTCCGCCTAGTCGCGCAACACGCTCCGCTCCGGGGCGCAGCATCAGGTGATAGGTGTTGCCAAGGATGATATCCGCCCCGGTCGCGCGCACGCTTTCGGGCTTCATCGCCTTGACCGTCGCGGCCGTCCCCACTGGCATGAAAGCAGGAGTGCGAATCTCACCGCGCTGCATCTGGATAACGCCGGTGCGCGCCTTGCCATCGGTGGCATGGAGCGTGAATTGAAAGCGGGGTGTCATTCCCGCAGCCGCCAACCGGTCTTGAAGATATAGGCGATGATCGCGACACACACTGCGAGGAAACCAAGCGTCAGGCCCAGCGAGACCCAGATCGAAACGTCCGATGTGCCGTAAAATGTCCAGCGCAGCCCGCTCACCAGAAAGGCAATGGGATTGGCCAGCGCAATCGTATTCCACGGTTCGGGCAGTTCGTCGATCGAATAGAAAGTCCCGCCCAGGAACGTCAGCGGTGTCAGGATGAGCAGCGGAATGATCCCGAGCTTTTCAAAACTGTCAGCCCAGATACCGAGGATAAAACCGAACAGCGAAAAACTCGCCGCGACCAGCATGATATAGCCAATCGCCGCCAGCGGATGGGCGATCTCGAAATCGACGAAGAAAGTCGCGGTCCCCAAGATGATCGCAGCTAGGATCAGCCCCTTAGTCGCCGCAGCACCGACAAATCCGATCAGCGTCTCGGCCACGCCCACGGGCGCAGAGAGCAGCTCATATATCGTGCCGGTAAAGCGCGGCATATAGATGCCGAAACTGGAATTGCTCGTGGTCTCGCCCAACAGGGTCAACATCAGCAGGCCGGGGATAATGAATGCGCCATAGGGGACACCGCCGACCGGCTCCATCCGCGCACCAATCACCGTGCCGAACACCACGAAATAGAGCGATGTCGTCAATACTGGCGAAAGGATCGATTGAAACGCGGTGCGCATCGCGCGCATCAATTCGCGCTGATAGATCGACCAGGTGCCGCGCGCGTTAAAGCTCATGACGCGGTCTCCTCTTGCGCAAGTAGATCGACGAAAATATCCTCCAGCGAACTGTCATGGATGTCGATGCCCTTGTAATCGATCCCTGCCCCGATCAGCGCCTTGGTCAAGGCGGCGACTTCTTCGCTGCCTTTGCCGCTGCCGTCGCCGCCGCGATAACACAGCTCTGATCCATCATCGTTCAGCGTCACCGGAAACGCCGCGATGGATGCGGGAAGTTCACCCAATGGCTTGGTCAGCGTAATGACCGCCTCGGTGGTGCCCAGACGCTGCATGATGGCATGCTTGTCATCCACCATCAGGATGCGTCCACCGCGAATGATCCCGACGCGATCCGCCATCAACTCGGCTTCCTCGATGTAATGGGTGGTAAGGATGACGGTCGTGCCGCGTTCGCGCAGTGCGCCGATCTGCTCCCACATGCCCTTGCGCAGTTCAACATCCACCCCGGCGGTGGGTTCGTCGAGAAACAGCAGTTCGGGTTCATGCGCCAGCGCCTTGGCGATCAGTACGCGGCGCTTCATTCCGCCTGACAGTTCGCGGATCTGGCTGCTGCGCTTTTCCCAAAGGCTCAGCGAGCGCAGGATTTCCTCGATCCGGGCCTTGTCCGGCGGATGGCCAAACAGGCCGCGCGAATAGGCAACCGCGCGCTCAACCGTTTCGAACATGTCGGTGCTGAGTTCCTGCGGAACCAAACCGATCCGCGCCCGCGCAGCACGCCATTCCTTTGACAGATCATAGCCGAAAGCCGTGATCGTGCCAGACGTGGGCCGCACCAGCCCGCAGACCGCACCGATCAAAGTCGTCTTGCCCGCGCCATTGGGACCAAGCAGCGCGAAAATCTCGCCCTTGCGGATGGTCAGGTCCACCCCATCAAGCGCTCTTGTGCCGCCGCCATAGACCTTGCTCAGGCCTTCGATTTTCAGGATTGTCTCGCTCACCCCCGCCATGTGGCACAGGGCCGCGCGATTGCAAGCTTAAGTCACGGCAACAACAGCGAAGAATCGCCGTAAGAATAGAACCGATATTCCTGCGCGATGGCATGGCGGTACGCCGCCATCATCTGCTCGCGCCCCATCAACGCGCTGACCAGCATCATCAGCGTCGATTTGGGCAGGTGAAAATTGGTCATCAGGCCGTCCACCGCGCGGAATGTATAGCCGGGGGTGATGAAAATGTCGGTATCGCCCGCAAATTCATGAATTGCGCCGCCTTCATCCGCCGCGCTTTCGAGCAGCCGCAACGAGGTTGTTCCCACTGCGATGATCCGCCCGCCTGCATTTCGCACAGCATTGAGGCGAGCGGCGGTTTCGGCGTCAATACGCCCGAATTCGCAATGCATCTGGTGATCGGCGGTGTCGTCGGCCTTTACCGGCAGGAATGTCCCTGCACCCACATGCAGCGTCAACATCTCGCGCCCGATCCCGCGCGCATCAAGCGCCGCGATCAGGCGCGCGGTGAAATGCAGCGATGCAGTGGGGGCGGCAACCGCGCCATCCTCCGCCGCAAACATGGTCTGATAGTCTTCGTAGTCGCGCTCATCCACCCCGCGCCGCTGCGCGATATAGGGGGGCAGCGGCATGGTGCCTGCGCGGTCAAGCAGCACCTCGACCGGTTCGGTGCCTTCGAATTGCAGCGTGATTGAACCGTCGCCGTGGCGCGCCTCGGCGATGGCGGTTACCCCGCCGCCGAAAATGATCTGGTCGCCTTCCTTTACCCGCTTGGCGTTGCGGACGAAGGCCTGCCAGCGCCTAAGATCGATGCGTTTGTGCAAGGTCGCGCCGATCCGCGCCTCGCCGCCGGCGCGCCGCCCTTCGAGTTGGGCAGGGATCACGCGGGTGTCGTTAAAGACAAGGACATCGCCGGGTTCGAGCAATTCTGGCAGGTCGAGAACGCCGCGATCCTCCAAGGGCCAATCTGCGCCGCGCACCACCAGCATCCGTGCCGCGTCGCGCGGACGCACCGGGCGCAGCGCTATCCTTTCCTGCGGTAGCTCAAAATCAAACAGGTCAACTCGCATGGTAGGCCCGCCCCGCGCGGCATTCGCGCAATTGCAAATCCGCCGCTACTGCAGCGGTGCATTGAGCAGGTCAGCAGTGATGTCCTGCTCTACCAGAGGCTCAGGAGCAGCGGCCGGACGAGGGCGATTGTCGCTGGCCAGCGAGGCCTGCAAGATCCGCGTCGGGTTCTGCGGCGGTTCCCCACGATTGATCGCATCGACGGCGGCCATATTGTCAATCACCCGGCCAAAATTGGTGTAGCGCTTATCCAGGCTGAAACGCGGATAGAACACGATGAAAAACTGGCTGTTGGCGCTGTTTTCCTCGGTCGCACGCGCCATCGCCACGGACCCGCGAACATGCGGCATGGGGTTGAATTCTTCGTTGAGGTCGGGAAGCTGTGAACCGCCCTGCCCTGTTCCCGTCGGGTCGCCGCTTTGCGCCATGAAGCCATCGATCACCCGGTGAAAAATCACCCCGTCGTAGAAACCTTCGCGGGTCAGCGTCTTGATCCGTTCCACATGTTGCGGTGCCCATTCACTCATCAGGCGAATCTTGACCCGTTCCCCGTTCGACAGATCGAGCACCCAGATATTCTCCGGCTCCACGCTCTGATCGAAATTGATGTTGGGATAGGTGCGTTGATCCACTGGCGCACCGGTCGCTGCGGCATCGGCAGATGTATCCGGCTCTGCTTCATCGGATTGTGCAAGAACAGCCGAAGGTGCGGCGAAAAGCGCCATCGCGGCAAATACGCCAAAGGAATGCTTGAACATTTTTATCTTCACGAAATGATCCATATCAGAGAGTGCGTCTAACGACGTGTGCCTGACACTTCAATGAATGATCGGCGGCGCATCGACAGTCTTGTTTGCGCCGGTCGGCGGCCTCAGTAGTCGCCTTTCAGTCCAATCTTCTGAACCCGCGCATCAACCTCGCCGCGCACCGGCTCGCTTACGAAGCGGGTGATGTCTCCGCCATAAAGAGCGATTTCCTTGACCAGTTTCGATGCGATGGGTTGCAGCGAGACATCAGCCATCAGGAACACCGTCTCGATTTCGTCGTCCAATTGCTGGTTCATGCCCGCCATCTGGTATTCATATTCAAAGTCTGCCACCGCGCGCAGCCCGCGTATAATGACGCTCGCGCCCTGTTTCTGCGCGAATTTCACCAGCAGCGCGTTGAACCCGACCACTTCGACATTGCCAAGCCCCAGCCCGGCAACTTCGCGTTCGACCATGGCAAAGCGTTCCTCGTTGGAAAACATCGGGTTCTTGGATGGGTTGGTGGTGACCCCGATTATCAACCAGTCCACCAGCTTGGACCCGCGCCGGATGATATCGGCATGGCCCAAAGTGATCGGGTCGAATGTTCCGGGATAAATCCCGACGCGGCGTGTCATTGTGAAAACATCCTCTCGCAAATGCCGGATTCTGCCGCCCGGCTTTCCCCTGTTATCTGTCCCGCTCGACAATAAACCGCGCCAGCGCGCGCAGCATGTCGGCCTCTCGTCCGTGATTGGCGAGCCGCGCCACCGCCTGATCGACCAGTGCGCGGGCCTGTTCGCGGGCTTTTTCCACACCCATCAGCGTGACGAAAGTCTGTTTGCCCTGGCTTTCATCCTTGCGCAGCGCCTTTCCAGCCAAGGCTGCGTCGCCTTCGACATCGAGCAAATCGTCGGCAATCTGAAACGCCAATCCAATGTCGCGGGCATAAGCACGCAGATGGGCGCGGCCTTCGGGAGGCGCTTTGCCCAGGATTGCTCCCATTTCGACACTCGCCGCCAGCAATGCGCCGGTTTTCAGCTGTTGCAGCCGGGTGATCGTGTGGAGGTCGTATTCCACGCCTTCTTCATCAGCGACCATATCCATCATCTGTCCGCCCGCCATGCCGTTCATGCCGCTGGCCGCACCGAGTGTCATTATCAGTTCACTGCGGACAAAGGGATCAGCGCTGGTGCCGTGGTCTGCGAGAATTTCAAACGCCAGCGCATGCAGCGCGTCGCCCGCCAGCACCGCCGTCGCTTCATCAAAGGCCTTGTGAACTGTGGGTTTGCCGTGCCGCAGACTGTCGTCATCCATGCATGGCAAATCATCATGGATCAGCGAATAGACATGGATCGCCTCTACCGCCGCACCGGCGCGCAAGGCTGCGGTCCGGTCAACCCCGAACAATTCCGAAGTGCTCACCACCAACAATGGCCGGACCCGTTTACCGCCGCCAATCGCGGCATAACGCATCGCCTCGACAAGGCGCGCGCGGGTATCGCCGGGCACCGTCAGGAACGCATCGAAAACCGAATCAATTTCGCGCAGAACCCGGCTAAGCCCGTCGTGAAGCAGGTTTCCCTCGATCCCGACCACATTCATCCTAGCGGTCCCCGTCAAGCGGAGCGGTGCCCACTGGCTCGCCATCGGCGCCTGCGACGATTTTCTCAATCCGGGCCTGCGCCGTATCGAGCCTTTGCTGACAGGCCGCGCGCAGTTTTTCGCCGCGTTCATACAGATCAATCGACTGATCGAGCGGCACGTCGCCGCGTTCAAGCTGCTGCACGATTTCTTCGAGCGCCAATAGCGCCTGTTCAAAGGTCATATCGGCGATTGTCGCCGCTTGATTGGCAGAATTGTTTCCCTCATCCATGGGCGCGAGCATTGACGCTGACTAAGGGTCCGGTCAAGGCTCCCCGTCGGGCGCTGTGCCGACATTTCCGGGCGGATTGGGGATATTGCAAAGATGAAGTGGGTGATCGCAGGTCTTTGTGCCGCAGTCATTTTTGGCGTGCTTGATGCGCTGTGGCTGCAATGGGCCGGGCCAAATCTCTACCGGCCAGTCATCGGCGAAATCATGGCCGATCAATTCGACGCGGGTGCGGCGGCGACGTTTTATCTGATCTACATTGCCGGAACACTCTGGTTCGCGATTCGCCCCGGTCTTGAAAGCGGCCAGGTGCGCGTGGCATTTTTGAATGGCGCGTTGCTGGGGGCGCTGTGTTATGCGACCTTTGATCTGACCAGCCAGGCGGTGTTAAGGGTCTGGGCAACCCATATCACCATAATTGATATTGCCTGGGGCGCGTTTGCCACGGGAACAACCAGTGCAATCGTTACCTGGATCACACTGAATTTCATGCAGCGCCATAATGGGCGAACATCGCAGCGCTGAACAAGCGCCTTAACACAGACGCGGCAACAGGGGCTCGCACATATGTTTATCGGTCACTTTGCTCCCGCATTTGTTGCGGCAGCGGCCTATTCGCGGGGGCCAAAGCTGGGCACCTATTTCGTGGCAGCGCAATTGGTCGATTGGGGGTTTTTCTCGCTGGCAATGGTGGGGATCGAAAAGGCCCGGATCGACCCAGAGGCAACGGTGATGGTGCCGCTCGATCTCTATTTCATGCCCTATACCCACAGCCTTGCGGGGACAGCGGTCTGGGCGCTGGCGCTGGCGATTGTGGTCGCCATTTGGCACCGCGACAGCCTTGCAGGCGTGCTGGCGGCCTTGGTGGCGGTGTCACATTGGGTGCTCGACTGGATCACGCATAGACCCGATCTCACGCTAGCGGGCGGGCCGCAGATGTATGGTCTGGGCCTTTGGAATTACCCTGAGATTGCGATGCCGCTGGAAATCGGGATCACGCTGGCGGCTTTCGCATTTTACATGAAGCGTTCACGCGGCCCAGCGGCGCAGCCGTTGATCCTGATGGGGGTGTTGTTGGCGTTCCAGACAATCAACTGGTTTGCCCCGCATCCTGCAGAAATAGGCCTGTTGATTTATGCTCAGGCGCTTTTCGCCTTTGCGGTTACGACGGCAATTGCGGTCTGGGTGGGGAAGAATCGCTATTTCACCCATCGCGGCGGCTTGGCGTCGACACGCCTGTGAATTAAGGCGGCGCGCATGACCAACATCACGCCTGAAACCGTCGCTCAGCACGGACTTTCGCCGGAGGAATACGAGCGCGTTCTGAATGCGCTTGGCCGCGAGCCCAATCTTGTCGAACTGGGCATTTTCTCGGTCATGTGGTCGGAGCATTGTAGCTACAAATCGAGCCGCCTGCACCTGAAGAAGCTGCCGACCGAGGCACCGTGGGTGATTTGCGGCCCGGGCGAGAACGCAGGCGTGATCGACATCGGGGACAATCAGGCCTGCATTTTCAAGATGGAGAGCCACAACCACCCGTCCTACATCGAACCCTATCAGGGCGCCGCGACGGGTGTGGGCGGCATCCTGCGCGATGTCTTCACCATGGGCGCGCGGCCCGTGGCGAACATGAACGCGCTGCGCTTTGGCCGCCCCGATCATCCCAAGATGAAGCATCTGGTGCAGGGCGTGGTCGCGGGGATTGGCGGGTACGGCAATTGCGTCGGCGTGCCCACCGTGGGCGGGGAGACAAATTTCCACCCGGCCTATGATGGCAATATCCTTGTCAATGCGATGACGGTCGGGATCGCGGATGCCGACAAGATTTTCTATTCCGCCGCGACGGGCCTCGGCAACCCAATCGTCTATGTCGGGTCAAAGACCGGTCGTGACGGGATCCACGGCGCGACCATGGCCAGTGCCGATTTTGAGGAAGATGCCGAAGCCAAACGCCCCACGGTGCAGGTCGGCGATCCATTCACCGAAAAACTGCTGATCGAGGCGTGCCTTGAGCTCATGGCGACCGACGCCATAGTCGCAATTCAGGACATGGGCGCAGCGGGCCTGACCTCCTCCAGCGTCGAGATGGCGACCAATGGCAAGGCGGGCATCCGGCTCGACATGAACAAGGTGCCGTGCCGCGAAGACGGCATGACGCCCTATGAAATGATGCTGAGCGAGAGCCAGGAGCGGATGCTCATGGTGCTGAAGCCCGGCAAGGAAGGCATGGCAGAGGCGATCTTCCGCAAATGGGAGCTCGATTTCGCAGTCATCGGCGAAGTCACCGATACGCGGCACATGGTGCTCGAATTCAATGGCGAAGTCGTATGTGACATTCCGCTCGGCCCGCTTGCCGCAGATGCACCCGAATATGACCGCCCTTACCTCTCGAAAGAGGAATACACCGCATGGGCGGGGATCACCCCGATGCAGGATGTCCCTGATAGCGACAATCCGGGTGCGGACCTGCTGACGCTGCTTGCGAGCCCCAACCTCGCCTCGCGCCGCTGGATTGCCGAACAATATGATAGCCAGGTGATGGCCGACACGCTTCAGACCGGGGGTGATGCTGCGGTGGTGCGCGTTCACGGCACGCAAAAGGCGCTGGCGATCAGCACCGATTGCACCCCGCGCTACGTCCATGCCGATCCGTATGAAGGCGGCAAGCAAGCGATTGCAGAGGCCTATCGCAACCTGTGCGCCGTTGGTGCGCGCCCGCTGGCGGTGACCAATTGCCTCAATTTCGCCAACCCGCAGCGACCCGAAATCATGGCGCAATTCGTCCACGCCCTCGAAGGCATGGGCGACGCCTGCCGCGCGCTCGATTTCCCGATCGTGTCGGGCAATGTCAGCCTATATAACGAAAGCAAAGCGACCGGAGGCGGTTCTGCCATCCTCCCCACTCCCGCAATCGGCGGGGTCGGGGTTCTCGAAGACGCCGGCAAGATGGTAACCACCGCCTTCAAGGCGGAAGGTGACGCGATCTACCTCATTGCTCCCGAATTCTGGGCCAAGCCTGACCCGACCCGGTCGCACCTTGGCAAATCGTTATGGCTTGACGTGGTCAAGGGCCGCGACGAAGGGCGCGCGCCTCCGGTTGATCTCGCCGCTGAACTGGGTGCGGCGCATATCGTGCGCGCTCTGATCCGTGATGGCCTTGTCAATGCAGTGCACGATCTGTCCGACGGCGGGCTGGCAGTGGCTCTCGCGGAAATGGCGATGAGCGGCGGGATCGGCGCCGATGTCAGCGCCAGCGATAATTACACCGCCGCGCAGTGGTGGTTCGGCGAAGATCAGGCACGCTATATCGTGACTGTTGCGCCCGACATGCTCGAAGCGTTCAACGCCGAACTTGCTCGCGGGCCGGAGATACCTGAGGCCGAACTGGTCGGCTTCCATCGCATCGGCACGGTCGGCGGCGGCAGCCTGCTGGGCGCAACCTTGGCAGACATGAAGGCCGCGCACGAAAGCTTCTTTGCCGAATGGATGGACGGGTGACCCACGTTACCCGTCATGCCAGCGAAAGCTGGCATCTCAGGCCGATTTTCCAGACGCCAGAGACCCCAGCTTTCGCTGGGGTGACGAGAAGAGGGTAATTTGAACCTCCTCCAGCCCGTCCTCCATTACGGCGGGCATTTCCTCGCCCCGTTCCTGATCGCGGCGCTGATCTGGCGCGGCGAATGGAAGCGCAGCGGGGCGGTGATGGTCGCTGCCAACCTGATTGATCTCGATCACCTTCTGGCAACACCGATGTTCGACCCGAACCGGTGCAGCGTCGGCTTCCATTTGCTGCATGGATGGGAGGCAGCTTTAGCCTATCTTGCCATGTTGATGATCCCGCGCTGGTGGATGCGCGCGCTTGCTCTGGGTGCGCTGTGGCACCTCGCCGTCGATTGGGGCGATTGCCAAATGATGGCGATTTAGGCCGTTTGCGGCGCTGAAAGGCTCAGTGTTTCCTCGGCAAAGCCCTCGCCCTGCAATTGCGTGAGGCATTGGCGATAGATCACCGGCTTGCCAATGCCGAGCCGCGCACGGGCGGCGTCGATGTCTTCGCGCATCACCGCCTCGACATCCATATGCGCCAGCTTTGCCGCGGCTTTGCCCAGACGCTGCCCCTCGCGCACCGCAGAAAACAGCGGCGCGGCGGTGCCGGTCACCTTCTTGATCTGGCGCGTCCCGGCATAGGCGATGAAGAGTATGCCCTTATTGTGATTTTGCGAGAAGCTGAAGCCGAGCAGGCAGGCCTCGCCCAAGGCATCCCGGCCATGGCCAGTCAGCACATGAAACAGATCATGCGTGTCGCGCTGGCGGTTGAAATACCATTCTGTCAGATCATCGGGGCGGTTTTCCGGCGGTGCCCATTTGTGGCTTTCGGCGACCAGCCCCGCCGCCGTCAGCCCTTCGCGTTTCATGAAAGCCATGTAGTGTTTGCCGACCGAGTTTTCGGGCAGATCGGCCCAGCGGGAATGGTCATCGAGCATGGCGGGAATATCGACTTCAGCGTTCAGGAAACGCTGGCCTTCGGGCGAACGGATGAAATCCCACGCCTGTCGGTGGCTTTTCTTACCCTTGGTCGCTTCGATGATGTGGAACACCTGTTCGGTGTCTTCCTTGTCCTCAACCAGCTTGCCGAAGTGATGCAGCACCTTCATGGGCTGAAACCCGGCAATTGTGCGGTCGGGCGACACCAGCGGACGATCAATCAAAGCCATCAGAATGTTCCTTGCAGGACGACTCAATTTAAGTTCATAGATTGCAACTTACATAAATGTCAGTAACAGGTCAAGCGCTGTGACCGTAACGTAATATTTTCAATCCTAACGCGTTCTGCCATAGCGTTGGACATGCGTAACCACGACACCCTTCCCTATTCGATTGAGCCGCTGCCCGATGCCGAAAGCGTGGCGCGCGCCCGTTTGCTGCGGGATCGGTTGAAGCAACGTCGGACGTGCCGCTACTTCTCCGATGCGCCTGTCCCGCGCGAAGTGATCGAGGCCGCGATCGAAGCCGCCGGAACCGCGCCCAACGGCGCCAACCATCAGCCATGGCATTTTGCCGTTGTCGAATCGCCAGAGATAAAGCGCGCCATTCGTCTAGCTGCCGAGGCTGAAGAACGCCGATTCTATGGCGAGGACGGAGATAATCCCAAGGCGAGCGATGAATGGTTAAATGCCCTAAGCGAGCTTGGCACCGATGCGGACAAGCCGTTCCTTGAAACCGCGCCCTACCTCATCGTCGTATTTGCCCAGCGCAAGGGCGGCATAGAAGAAGACGGCAAGACGCAGAATTACTACGTCAACGAAAGCGTCGGGATCGCCTGCGGATTGATGATTGCGACCCTGCACGAAGCTGGGCTGGCGACGCTGACGCACACGCCCTCGCCTATGGGTTTCCTGCGCGAGGCGTGCGGTCGCCCGGAATGGGAAAAGCCGCTGATGATCGTGGTGGTCGGCAGGCCAAGCGCGGACGCAACCGTCCCCGCTCATGCGCTCAAAAAGAAACCGCTGAGCCAGATTTCAAGCTGGCTCTGACACGGTTTACACAGCGAGCGGTTCGCCGTTCTCGCTTTCGCCCGCGAGCATATTGTAAGGGTCGATGCCTTCGCTGCGCCAGACCCGGTGACATTCGCGATAGACGCTCGGTTCGGGGATGTTAAGCGCGCTGCGCACACTATCGACCGGCTGTTTCAGCAATTCGCGGATTGGCTGTTCGATCAGGCGCGGCGCACCCTTGCCGGTGCGTTTGGCCTGATTGACCGCGCCCATGACGGGGGCCTTGCTGCCCTTGACCTGAAGCTTGATATTGAGCGCACCGGCATAGCCAATCAGCAGATGGCCGTGGGTCGGCGATTGGCCGTGGGTAAACAGCAGCACGCATTGTTCGCCCAGCGCATCGCGGCCATAGCCGGTCAGCACATGAAACAGATCATGCGTGTCGCGCGAACGTTCGGCAAACCACTGCACCAGATCGTTATACTTGGGACGACCAAGCTTGTCCGCTTCGGCAACCAGACCGGCGGCAGACAGACCCTCGGCTTCCATGAAATCGCAATAGGCATGACCAAGGCTGCCCTTGGGCGTCTGGCGCAGCGCGGCGTGATCGTCGAGAATTTCGGGCAGGCTCGGCTCGGTCCGTCGGAGCATTTCGCCGTGATCCGACAGCGCCAGCGCCTGAACGCGGGGTATGAAGTTCTTCGAAGGAAGCGATTCGTAAATCTTGAAGACGAGGCTGGTGTCTTCCTTATCCTTCATCAACAGCTGAAAATTCCTGATCGCACGGGGCAGCGAATAGCGGGGTGTCGGGCGGTCAGGGTGACGCAGCACGGTCCCATCGGCAGCGAACTGGTCGGCATAATCGGCGGCGGATGACATTTGGGGACAAGCCTCCTTGCAACTTCTATCGGGGTTGGCGGCGCGCTAGCATCGCTTACTTACATTTGTGTAAATAGCAGAATCAGGTTCGAAATCAAAACCTATTATTGTCAACTCGTCGCAACTTTCTCACGCTCCAACCCAGTCAGCGCGCGGAATACCCAGCAGTGTCAGGATCACGGTGAGATCGCCGCCATTGATCCGGCCATTCGCGGCGGACCTCGCCTTGGGCTTCGCCCGATAGGCAAAGCCGTAAGTCGCGGCCTCGATCATCGGGATGTCGTTGGCTCCGTCACCGGTGGCGAGCAAAGCAGCGCCCTCGCCCAGCTTCAACGCTTCCTCGCGCAGCACGGCCAGTTTCGTGCTGGCATCGCTGATCGGCCCTTCGAGCGCGCCCGTCAGCCTGCCTTTTGCAACGCCAAGCCGGTTGCCCACCACTCGGTCAAACCCCAGCCTTTCTGCCACCGGATCGGCAAAATGGTGAAATCCGCCCGTCACCAACACGTTGCGACAACCGTGCGCCTTCAATGTCTCGCTCAGCACCTTGGCGCCGGGTGTCGGGATGATCCGTTCGGTCAAACAGCGCCCTATCGCCGATTCCTCCAAACCGCCAAGCAGCGCGACGCGCTGTGTCAGCGCGCTTTGGAAATCGAGCTCGCCAAGCATCGCGCGTTCGGTGATCCCCGCAATCTTGCCCTTGATCCCGGCATAATCGGCCAGTTCGTCGATGCATTCCTGCCCGATCATGGTGGAATCCATGTCGGAGACGAACAGGAGGGGAATTTCGGGGGGGTGTTCGGAAACAAGCAAATCGGCATCGACGAAGAACACGTCACATGCTGTCACCAAGGCGGCGCAGCTACCGGCGACAGCGCGCACTTCGTACAGCCCTGACGATTCGTCGATCAGGTCAACAGTGTGAGGCCCCACGCCGACGCGCATCAAGCTTTCGCCAAAGGCATCAGCGACGCTATCAAACTGTTCTTTGTCTGCTATCAGACGCGCGATGGACACAGGCAAAACTCCACAAAGCAATCCGCTCGCGCTCATTGCAGGGCCGACCGCCAGCGGCAAGAGCGCGATTGCGGTAAAGCTGGCGCAGGCATTGGCGGACCGCGGGCGGACCGGGATCGTCATCAATGCCGACAGCGCGCAGGTCTATGCCGATCTGCACGTGCTCTCCGCCCGGCCGACCCATGATGAATTGGGCGGGATCGAACACCGCCTGTTCGGGACATGGGACGGCGCGCACGCCTGCTCGGCCGCCGACTGGGCTGCGCGCGCCAAGGCCGAGATTGCCGATTGCCATGCAAATGACGCGGTGCCGATTCTGGTGGGCGGCACGGGGCTTTATCTCAAGGTGCTGATAGAAGGGATTGCGCCGATCCCGGCCATCGATCCCGAAGTGCGCGAAGTGGTGCGCTCCATGACTGCGCAGACTGCCTATGCCGCGCTGATGATCGAAGACCCGCTGCGCGCCGCCGAACTGGAGCCGGGCGACACACAGCGGATCGCCCGCGCGCTGGAGGTGAAACGGTCGACCGGGGTAACGCTGGGCGATTGGCAGCAGGCCAAGACCGGCGGAATTGGTGAGGAGGTGACGCTGCACCCGGTGGTTCTGATGCCCGAACGCCAATGGGTCTATGACCGCTGCGATTTGCGCTTCGCCCAGATGCTGGACGCGGGTGCGGTCGAAGAAGTCGAAGCCCTGCTCGCGCGCGCGCTGCCCGCTGACCTCCCCGTCATGCGCGCCATCGGAGTCGCCGAAATCGCTGCCCTGCTGCGCGGTGAAAGCAGCAAGGAAGCCGTCATCGCCGCAGGCGCGCAGGCGACCCGCCAATATGCCAAGCGCCAATTCACTTGGCTGCTCAACCAGTCACCGTCCGATTGGCCGCGCGTTGAAACGCAAAATATCGAAGTAACAACCCTTTTCGCATCATTATTACAAGATTAACAGTTGACGCGATAGATTCTGCCATCTAGCGGGTGTCCAGACGAGCCCTTCGGATCGCTTGGCTCGCTTGCAAAACACCGGTATGAACCGGGTTCGAAACGAAGGCGAAGGTTACCACGATCATGCTCATTGTCATTCTTGTACGGGAAACGGGCTGACTCGGGATTTTTCAAATTGAATTTCCGGACCGGCCCGATGCGAACTTCCGCTTCGGGCCGTTTTCATAAGTGGGAGAGTAAAGTGGCGAAGCGCTCTGGGGCCGCCTTGTTGATGGAATGTCTGGTCGAGCAGGGAGTCGAATATGTCTTCGGCTATCCCGGCGGCGCGGTGCTGCCCATTTACGATGAGCTGTTCGGTGAAGAACGCATCCGCCACATCCTTGTGCGCCACGAAGCGGGCGCGGCACACGCCGCCGAGGGTTATGCGCGCTCCACCGGCAAACCGGGCGTGGTGCTGGTGACCTCGGGTCCGGGCGCGACCAATGCGGTGACAGGGATTGCCGATGCGTTTCTCGATTCGATCCCGCTGGTGGTCATCACCGGCCAGGTGCCGACCGCGCTGATCGGCACCGATGCGTTCCAGGAGGCCGATACGGTCGGGATCACCCGTCACTGCACAAAGCACAATTACCTCGTCAAAGACCCCGCCGATCTGGTTGCGACCGTGCAGGAGGCGTTCCGGATCGCCACCACTGGCCGCCCCGGCCCTGTGGTGATCGACATTCCCAAGGACGTGCAGATCGCTGTGCCTTCGCAAAGCCGATCCTATGTCGCGCCCGGATCGCATCGCTATGCCCCGCAGATGGTCGCACCCGCCGAACAGATCGCGGAAGCAGTGGAGATGATCGCGCAGGCCGAGCGCCCGATCCTCTACACTGGCGGCGGGGTGATCAATTCCGGGCCGGAGGCAAGCCGCCTTTTGCGCGCGTTTCAGGATCTGACCGGCGCGCCCGTGACCTCGACCCTTATGGGCCTCGGCGCGTTTCCCTGCTCGCACCCCGATTGGTTGGGGATGCTGGGGATGCACGGCACATACGAAGCCAATATGGCGATGAACATGGCCGATGTGATGGTCTGCATCGGCGCGCGGTTTGATGACCGGGTGACCGGCAGGCTCGATGCCTTCAGCCCAGAATCGAAGAAAATCCACATCGACATCGACCGCAGCTCGATCAACAAGAACGTGCCTGTGGAGCTTGGCATTGTCGGCGATTGCGCCACCGTGCTGGAACAGCTGATCGCCGCATGGGGCAGCCGCAAAGCGCAGGATATGGGCGAATGGAAGGCGCGGATCGCGGGCTGGCGCGCGCGCGAATGTCTGGCATATCCCGAACGATCAAAGAAGGACCCGAGCGCCATCATGCCGCAGAAGGCGGTTGAGCGGCTCTATGCTCTGACCCGCGACCGCTCGCCCATCATCACCACCGAGGTTGGCCAGCACCAGATGTGGGCGGCGCAATATTTCGGGTTTGAAGACCCCAACAAATGGCTCACCAGCGGCGGGCTGGGCACGATGGGTTACGGCCTGCCCGCCGCCATCGGCGCGCAATTGGGCCACCCGGATGCAATGGTGATCGACATTGCGGGCGAAGCCAGCATCCAGATGAACATTCAGGAACTCGGCACCGCCAGCCAATACCGCCTGCCGGTCAAGGTCTTCATCCTCAACAATGAATATATGGGCATGGTCCGCCAATGGCAGGAACTGACTTATGAAAGCCGTTACTCCAACAGCTATTCCGACAGCCTGCCCGATTTCGTCCGCCTCGCCGAGGCTTATGGATGGAAAGGGATCAGGATTGAACGCGAGGAAGATTTGGATTCGGGAATCCAGCAGATGATCGATCACGATGGCCCGGTGATGGTCGATTGCTGCGTTGCCAAGGACGCCAATTGCCTGCCAATGATCCCCAGCGGAGCGGCGCATACCGAAATGCTGCTGTATGGCGATCAGCACGCCGGGACGATGGACGACGAAGCCAAGGCGCTGGTGTAAGACAGCGGCGCAAGGAACACCTGAACCATGAAGATCAAGAGCGCCGAAAGCGAACGGCACGTCCTTACCGTCACAGTCGACAATGAGCCGGGCATCCTCGCCAAAATCACCGGCCTGTTCACCGCGCGCGGCTACAACATCGACAGCCTGACCGTGGCCGACATTTCGGAGGACCATGCCGTCAGCCGGATCACCATCGTCACCAATGGCCCGCCGCAGGTGATCGACCAGATCGAGGCACAACTGGAACGGCTGGTGCCGGTGCACAAGGTCACCGATCTCACCGCCGCTGGCCCGCATGTCGAACGCGAGCTGGCGCTGATCAAAGTCGCCGGGCGCGGCGAGGCTCGGGTGGAGGCCCTGCGGATTGCGGAATTGTTCCGCGCCAAGGTGGTCGATACCACGACACAGAGTTTCGTCTTTGAACTGACCGGATCACCTGACAAGATCGACAGCTTCATCGCTTTGATGCGCGAGCTTGGGCTGGTTTCGGTTGGTCGATCCGGCGTCGTTGGAATGATGCGCGGCGTTCAAGGGGCATAGTTTTTCATCGTCACCCCAGCGGATGCTGGGGTCTCCGGCAATTGCGTGCGACAAGGAGGCACGAGATCCCAGCTTTGGCCGGGATGACGAAGAGGGCTAAAATGAAAGTTTATTACGATGCCGATGCTGATCTCGGCCTGATCAAATCGAAGAAGATCGCCGTTCTCGGCTATGGCAGCCAAGGCCACGCGCACGCCCAGAATTTGCGCGACAGCGGCGTCGCCGAGGTCGCCATCGCGCTGCGCGAAGGCTCTGCCACCGCGAAAAAGGCGGAAGGCGCCGGCTTCAAGGTGCTGTCCAACACCGAAGCGGCCAAATGGGCCGATGTGCTGATGGTGCTTGCCCCTGACGAGCATCAGGCGGGCATCTGGGAAAATGACCTTGCCGGACACATGAAGCCCGGCAGCGCGCTGGCTTTTGCGCACGGGCTTAACGTGCATTTCGGGCTGATTGAACCGCCCGCTGACATTGATGTTATCATGATCGCGCCCAAGGGCCCCGGCCACACTGTACGCAGCGAATATGTGAAAGGCGGCGGCGTGCCCTGCCTGATCGCGATCCATCAGGACGCCAGCGGCGCCGCACATGACGTTGCCCTCGCCTATGCCAGCGCCGTCGGCGGCGGTCGCAGCGGAATCATCGAAACCAATTTCCGCGAGGAATGCGAAACCGATCTGTTTGGCGAACAGGCGGTGCTGTGCGGCGGGATCACCCATCTGATTCAAGCCGGGTTCGAAACCCTGACCGAAGCCGGTTACGCGCCCGAAATGGCCTATTTCGAATGCCTCCACGAAACCAAACTGATCGTCGATCTGCTGTATGAAGGCGGCATCGCCAACATGCGCTATTCGATCAGCAACACCGCCGAATATGGCGACATCACCACCGGCCCGCGCATCATCACCGATGAAACCAAGGCCGAGATGAAGCGCGTTCTGGCCGACATCCAATCGGGCCGTTTCGTGAAGAACTTCGTGCTAGACAACCGGGCAGGCCAACCCGAATTGAAGGCCGCGCGCAAGGCCGCAGAGGCGCATCCGATCGAGAAAACCGGCGCAGAACTGCGCGCGATGATGCCGTGGATCAGCGCCAACAAGCTGGTCGACAAGTCGAAGAACTGAAGGCACGGGTGGAGCGATGTTCGAAGGTCGCTCCACCCGCATCCTCTACGCGATCTGCGCAATCGCGTTTGTCGTGATCGTTGCGCGCGCTTATATGAATGTCAAAGGCACTGACGCGCTGCAACCGACCTTGCCGCAATCGCAGGTCGAAGCCTATGCCCGGCAGCAGCTTGACGCGCTGCAAGCCGAAAGCTTTGCCAGCGACCGCGAATTGTGCGGGATTATCTTTGAAACCAGCGATGAGAAATTGGGAGTCTCGCGCCCGACCGATGGCGACGTTGCGAGCTGCGACATTTCCTATTTCGATGAACCCGGCATGGTTCCGGTCGCCAGCTTTCACACCCATGGCAAACATTCGGTGCGATATGACGGCGAGGTCCCCTCGCTGATCGATATTGAAAGCGACGTAGCGAGCGGGATAGACGGCTATGTTTCCACACCCGGTGGGCGGCTGTGGCATATCGATCACAGACATGCCGTTGCACGGCAGGTCTGCGGGCCGGGATGTTTGAAACAGGATCCCGGTTATCGCCCCTGCACCGGCGATAATGTTGCGCGCGTCTATACGATAGAACAGCTTCGGTCACGCTTTTCCGGCCCAACTCCGAATTGCTGAGAAATGTTTGCCCGCGCAAGGTTCCTCTCTTGCGCGGGCAAATTTGCGACCTTCGGGGCGATGCCTTTTCGGCATTCGCTCGCGGAGCTGCGACCCTGATTGCGCCTGAACCGGATAGCCAAACAGGCCGCCGACTATCCGGGAAAAATGGACGTGACCGGCGGCACTAGGAGGAACGTCCGCCGACCACGCCCAAAGCACGCACCCGTCAGGCAGCGGGCGCGCAAGCTGAGGTGGCCGCGATTATGGAGAATATCTGTGGTGCAACGGGTTTCTCCATCGGATGTTTGCCAAGCGGCTCACGGGGTCGTGCAGCGACCATCCGGCAGACTTTCGGAACGGGGGGTCAGGGGTTAGCCGCAAGGTGCCAGACTATAGGGGGGACTGGCTGCGACTGTCCCGAGAGCCGCCGAATGGCCGCGCACATCATACAATTCGCCTGACGCCCAAGTTTGGTGACAGCCCTCGCAAAAAAATTTTCGAGCAATTTTTGAAAGGCTTTCCATTTCGCGCGCACTCGACACAATTGGCGCAATCAGCCAGAGCCGGAGGCGCAAAGGAAACGGATCAAATGCGGCTAAACGACTGCCACAACATCGACGATTTCCGCGCGCTAGCGAAGGCGCGCCTGCCCTTCCCCGTGTTCGATTATATCGACGGGGCGGCGGATGACGAACTGACCAAGGCACGCAACACCGATGCCTTTAACTCGGTCGATCTGGTCCCCGATGTGCTCGCCGGGGTGGAGGCTATTGACACGTCCTGCATGATCCTTGGGCGCAGGTCCGTCTTGCCGCTGATGCTGTCCCCCACTGCCGTGCAGCGCGCGTTCCACTGGCAGGGCGAGACCGCCGTCGCCAAGGCCGCGGAGAAATTCGGGCTGTGGTTCGGAATTTCCAGCTTGGCGACGCGCAGTATCGAGGAAGTGGCTGCGCTGACCAGCGGTCCGAAGCTGTTCCAGCTTTACGTCCACAAGGACAGGGGGCTTAACACCCACATGATCGAACGCTGTCAGGCCGCGCGCTTCGATGCTCTGGCGCTGACAGTGGACACTATCGTTTCGGGCAAGCGCGAACGGTGTTTGCGCAGCGGTTTTACCACCCCGCCGCGTTTCACCCCGGCCAGCGTGTTGAGCTACGCCACGCGGCCGCACTGGACGCTCAATTACCTGCTCCGTGAGAAATTTCGTCTCCCCAATCTCGACACCCATGTCAGCGAAGGATCGCAAAGGGCGGTGAGCATTGCGGAATATTTCAACACCATGCTCGACACTTCGATGGACTGGGACACGGCGGCAGCGATCCGTCAGCAATGGGGGGGAACCTTTGTGCTGAAAGGGGTGATGAGCGCCGGCGACGCGCGCCGCGCGGTCGATATGGGGGCCGACGCGATCATGCTCTCCAACCATGGCGGACGGCAATTGGACGGCAGCCGCGCGCCCTTCGACCAATTGCCCGAGATCGTCGATGCAGTCGGCGGCGAGATCGAGATCATCTGCGATGGCGGCGTGCGGCGAGGCACCCATGCGCTGAAGGCGCTGTGCAGAGGGGCCACGGCGGCTTCGGGCGGGCGGATGTATCTTTATGCGCTGGCAGCAGCGGGTCAGGACGGCGTCGAGCGCGCGCTTGGCATCCTCAAGGATGAGATCGAGCGCGCGATGCGGCTGATGGGTGTGACCAGCGTGGATCAATTGACACAGGACAGGCTTCGATCACGCAACCAATCGCTTGCATAGCGATTGCAAGACCCGGAAGGGGTGAGGCGACGACGGGTGTCATAATATTGCAACCCAAATGGCGCCTTAGCGCTGCAGCGATTTCCTGTTAGTTGGACCAGTCATGAAAAGATTTTCGATCCTCATTTCCGCTTCCGCGCTGCTCGCGCTTGCCGCTTGCAGCGGGGCCGAAGACGCCGACGCCACCAGCGAGACCGATGATTTTGCCGCGCGGATCAACGGAGCGAACCCTGCTGCCCCTACCGGCAACCAGACGCCGACCGTCATGCCGCCGCGTGAAAACGCCGCAGAGGGCGCGTATTCCCCCGGCACTGCCACCGATCCCGAAAGCGCGACCTGCGGTGCCAATGTCATGGGTCCTTATATCGGAAAGGTCGCCGATGACGCGACCCGCGCAGCAATCGTGATTGCCGCCACCGGCGCAAGCGATGTGCGCTTTATCCTGCCGGGCAGCGAATATATCCGCCCTGACCCGACCAATCCGCGTCTTAACCTGATGCTCGACCCGCAGGGCATCATCCGCGATGCGCGCTGCGGATAGGCAGACATGAAAGCCCCCGCCGCTCGGGGGAGCAGCGGGGGCATTTGATGGCGCGAATATCAGTCCTGATAATGCTCGTCGGCTGAGTGACCGGGGTAGTTTGCGTCACCCTTGGCAATAAAGCCGGGCACGTCCTTGTTCCAACGGGTCGCTACGTCTTCGCTGAAATTGAGATACAATTTGCCGTCGACGATCTTGTAAATCTGCGGATCGCCGGGCGCCAACCCGTCATTCGCGCCGATTGCCCATGCGCAATAGCCGCCGTAAGCGGGCGCATATTTGGCCGGGTCTTCGATAAAGGTCTTGGCGTTGTCTTCGTTGGCAAAGCGATAGTCATAGCCCTCGTAACGCACGGTGAACTCTTCGCTGCCCTCAACCGGGACGCCTTCGCCGGTGAAATAGCTGACGACGTCAAATCCGGAGACCGCCAGAGTGTCTGCCTTGGCCTTGCGATAGACCGGGCCGGTGGGTTCACCGCCAAGGTCCGCGAACAACGCCGGGGTCGCGGTTTCGGTGCTGGCAACATCGCCAGCAGGTGCGGCATCAGTCACCGGTGCGCCGCAGGCGGCAACGCTGGCCATCAGGGCGAGAGCAAAAATCGATTTCTTCATGGAATAATCCTCCTGAGACATAAACTCGTATTCGGCGGCGACCTGAATGCCGTCGACGCAACCTTTTCGCCCGCGATCCATGAATGGTTACACCGCGCAAAAACCAGTGCCGATTGTGAATTTGCCGTTGCCTTCGCTTGCGCTCACACAATTTTTCAGGATAGAACGCTGCGATGACTTTCGGCCTTACGCTTTCCCTGCGACTTACGCGCCCTTGGGCGGGATAGGTCTGCGCGCGTAAAGTATCGGCGCGTCCCACCGTTCAAGGGTTCAACCGCCGATCAGCCTCAGACGTTTTGCAGAAAGTCCACCTTTTCCCCATGTTAAAGAACCCTTCGGCCAAATATCGCGCCTTTCCCCCGATCAATCTGCCCGACCGCCAATGGCCAAGCCGCGTGATCGACCGCGCTCCGCGCTGGCTTTCGACCGATCTGCGCGACGGCAACCAGTCAATCATCGACCCGATGGATGCGGTGAAGAAACGCCGGTTCTTCGATCTGCTGGTGGATATTGGCGTGAAGGAAATCGAAATCGGCTTTCCCAGTGCGGGTGCGACCGAGTTTGATTTCATCTCCGGGCTAGTCCAATCCGGCGCGGTGCCCGATGACGTGATCGTGCAGGTCCTGACCCAGAGCCGGGAGGATCTGATCCGCACCAGCTTCGCCAGCCTCTCCGGCGCGCGCACTGCCATTGTCCACCTCTACAACGCGGTCAGCCCGGCGTGGCGCGACATCGTGTTCCGCATGAGCAAAGATGAAGTGCGCGACATCGCCGTCGCCGGGGCCAAGGTGATGCGCGACGAAGCAGCAAGGCAGCCCGCTACCGACTGGTATTTCCAATATTCGCCCGAGACATTCTCCACCGCCGAACTCGATTTCAGCATCGCGGTTTGCGAAGCGGTGATGGAAGTGCTGGCTCCCTCGCCCGAACGCCCGATCATCCTCAATCTGCCCGCCACGGTGGAGGCGGCAACCCCCAATATCTACGCTGATCAGATCGAATATTTCTGCCGCAACCTGCCAAACCGTGACAGCGCGGTCATCTCGCTGCACACCCACAATGATCGCGGCACCGGGGTCGCGGCGGCGGAACTGGGGCTGATGGCGGGCGCGGACCGGGTAGAAGGCTGCCTGTTCGGCAATGGCGAACGCACCGGCAATTGCTGTCTGGTGACCATGGGCCTCAACCTCTACACCCAAGGCGTTGATCCCGGCCTCGATTTCTCCGATATCGACCGGGTGATCGAGACGGTCGAATATTGCAACGGATTGCCCGTGCACCAACGCCATCCTTACGGCGGCGAGTTGGTCTACACTGCCTTTTCCGGCAGCCATCAGGACGCGATCAAGAAAGGTTTTGAGGCGCGCGCTCAGCAAAATGACGATGGCTGGCGCGTTCCCTATCTGCCGATTGATCCCGCCGATCTGGGTCGCAATTACGAAGCCGTGATCCGCGTCAATTCGCAAAGCGGTAAAGGCGGGTTCGCCTGGGTGCTGGAACAGGATCAGGGGCTCAAACTGCCCAAGGCGATGCAGGCCGACTTCTCGCGCCATGTGCAGCATCTGGCCGATGAACTCGGGCGCGAACTGGGCGCGAGCGACATCTGGGATGCGTTCCGCAAGGCCTATCACGTTCAGACCCATCCGAAACATTTCCAACTGGTCGATTACGAGGAAAGCCGGGGCCAAGACGGGACAAGGATTTTCGCAGGCAAAATCGCGGTTGGCGGCAGCGAACAAAGCGTATCGGGGCGCGGCAACGGATTGATCTCCAGCGTCGTGAGCACTCTGGAGGACGCATTCGAGCTTGATCTGAAAGTGCTCGACTATTCCGAACACGCATTGGGATCGGGCCGCGACGCGCGCGCCGCTGCCTATCTTTTATGCGAATCCGGTGGCCGCGTAATTTGGGGCTGCGGCATCGACGAAGACATCGCCACAGCCAGCGTCCGCGCCGTGCTGAGCGCGGCGAATTCGGCGGTGGGGGCCTGAGGGGGCGAAGATCTTCTGACGGGTGGTCAGCAGATGCTTGGGTATGCATTCGCCGACGATTACGTGCCAAACGCAGACATCGATTACGGGCGTTTGTCGGACAGCGCTGTAACCTTATCGATTTTTGAATCGAATAAGTTTGGAAACACGCAATCAATTCGGAAGCACGCAATCAAGACGTCGTGGAGGGGAAATTATCATGAGAACCGCGCTCTTCAGTTTGATGCTTATCCTGCCTGTTTCCAGCGTGCAGGCAAGCGAGCCACAGCCCTATGAGATGCCGCGAACGGAGGTCGTTCCCATTCAGGACAGCGGTGCCGACCGGCAATATGAACTCTATATCAAACTGCCCGAAGACTATGCGGACAACCCGGACACCAAATACCCGGTGATCTACACAACCGATGCTGTGGTGCACATGGACATGCTGTCTGGTGCCACGGAGTTCCTGATGCCTGATGTTATCTTGGTAGGCATCTCCTATCAAAAGGATTTTGGCGACGAATGGCCGCATGCGAGCAGGTTTCGCGACTATACGGTAACGGCGTTCGACAATCCGGAATATCAAGCCCGTTTTCAGGCCGGGCAGGCCGGCCATCACCTGGATTTCATTCGCAATGAAGTAATGCCGTATGTCGAAAGCACATATCGAACGGATCCACGGGAAAATACATATTTCGGCTATTCGCTGGGCGCCGCGTTCGGCGCTTATACCTTATTGGCACGTCCGGACACGTTTAAGAACTATATCCTCGGCAGTCCGGCTTTCAGCCAGCGCGGCCTCCAATATATCGATGAACTCGAAGCGGAAACCGCCCTTCGCCAGGATACGGCGAACGTAAATGTCTTCGTTTCCCTTGGCGAACTGGAAGAAAGCGAAGTGGAAGAAGTCGGCCATTTCATGCGAGTGCTGCGGCGCAGGGATCGGTCGGATATCACTCTCATGGGTCTTGAAATCATTGAGGGTTCCAACCATTCTACCGCGTTTCCCGAGACCGTCGTTCGCGCCGTCAGATGGTTGTTCGATAGAAGCAGCAAACCGGATCAGTATCTGGGACAGATACCTCCCGGATCGACGCCCGAGCGATTTGCTCCCGGACTAGTTTCGACGGAGCATTGGGAATATGGCGGCACTTTTTCACCCGATATGAAAGAGTTCTACTTTTTAAAAGACGGCGGGACTGAACAAACCTCTTTCATTGTCTTCAAATACCAAGACAACCAATGGCAAGAGACTGTGATCTCGCCAAGGGTGGGGCAACCCTTCATCTCTCCCGATGGTCAAACCATGCATTTGGGCAAGCGGTACATGGATCGCGTCGAGGGTGGTTGGTCGGAAAGAAGAGAGCTTGGAGGGGAATTAGAGAACTTCCCGATCATGCGCCTCACGGCCTCATCGCAAGGCACCTATGTTTTCGACGAGTTCACCAGAGATGGAGATGGTCTTCTGCGCTATTCGCGACTTGTAGACGGCAATCGCGAGGCTCCGAAACCGTTTGGCGAAGCGATCAATTCCGGAACATACAATGGCCATCCCTTCATCGCGCCGGATGAGTCTTACATCATCTGGGATAGCAAGAGAGATGGCGGCTTTGGCGACTCCGATATCTACATCAGTTTCAGGCGGTCGGACGGAACATGGGGCGACGCAATCAATCTGGGCGACAGGGTGAACACCGACGCCTGGGAAGCGAGTCCCAGCGTCACGCCGGATGGAAAATATCTTTTCTTCAACCGGAATATCGGATCGGATGCCTATGAGAATGTCGATATTTACTGGGTAGACGCTCAGGTTATCGAGGACCTCAAACCCGCAAATTAGAACGAAGGTGTCACTGTTACCGGCAGAGCCTTGCTAACGCTTAAAATCTGTGTCTCGTCTGTTGCTGGCATTGGACTGGCCGGGTGCGGACCTCGGAAGTCTGCTCGCCAGCCACCTGTCAACCCTCGGCCCTTCGATCTCGAACACTGACAGCCGCCTCTGCTTACCCTTATCCGGCGAAGCCGTTTGATGCTGAGTGGCTCCCGATCGTTTTCCTACTCACTCGCGCACCACTAGAACGGAGCGATGAGCCGCGCCACTTCCCCCTTCATTACCCCTCGCGATGTTGACACCTTCCCTGCCGAAAAGTGTCACTTTGCAGCTCTCAACGGTCACACTTTGACCGCCAACAGTCAGACCTCGGACGAAAAGGTCGCGCTTCGACCCGCTTCAGTCACACTCTCGCGCCCTACAGTGACACAATCGGGTTTCCTTCCTTTGGACTGTGTTCCATGTGTTCCATCCTGTAGGACTTCGCACCTTAAGAGGATGCGGGAAAGGGCACCAATGACCGAAGCGATTCTAGAACCCGAAGCGATCCTTGAGCCGGACTTGGCGATCATCGATCCGCATCATCACCTGTGGGACCTGCGCCCCATGCTGCCAATGTTCCCTACCCCGCGGCACCGCTTCATCGAAACACTGGTGCCGGTGGCGCATTACACTTTCGATCAGTTCAGCGCAGAGGTCGCAAGCAGCGGCCACAACGTCATTGCCACCGTCTTCATGGAATGCGGCGCGTTCTACAACGGTGCTTATGGTGATGCGCTGAAACCGGTGGGCGAAGTCGAGTTTGTCAACGGCGTCGCGGCGCAATCGGCCAGCGGGCTGTATGGCAAGACTCGGTTGTGCGCCGGGATCGTCGGCCATGCAGACCTGACGCGGGGGAGCGCGGCGGGCGAAGTGCTCGACGCGCTGATGGCGGCCAGCCCACGCTTTCGCGGCATCCGCCATCAGGGCGCGTGGGATGCAGACCCGGAGGTGCTCGGCCCGCCCTTTCACGCTCCGCCGCAGCTGTATCGCGATGCGACCTTCCGCGAAGGCTTCGCTGAACTGGGCAAGCGCGCTCTCAGCTTTGATGCGTGGATACTGGAGCCGCAGATTGCCGACGTGATCGACCTTGCGCGCGCCTTCCCTGATGTGCCGATCTGCCTGGACCATTGCGGCACGCCGCTGGGTTGCGCAAGCTATGCCGGCAGGTTGGAAGAGCGCTTCTCCATCTGGCGCGATGCGATCATGGAACTGGGGAAGTGCGAGAATGTGATGGTGAAGCTGGGCGGACTGGCGATGCACAATTGCGCTCTGCCCGAAGCTGGCCCGGCGGCGGGCGCGGGCTCGGAAGAGCTGGCACGGCTTTGGAAGCCTTATGTCGAAACCTGTATCGAGGCGTTCGGCACCGATAGAGCGATGTTCGAAAGCAACTATCCGGTTGATCGCTGGGGCGCGAGTTACCCGGTGTTGTGGAACGCCTTCAAACGGATCACTGCGGGTGCGAGCGCGGAAGAGAAGTCAGCGCTCTATGCCGGAAACGCAGCGCGGTTCTACGACATTGAACAGGTGCTTGCCTGATTGCATTCTGCAACCTACCGCGCGTCCAATGCCATTTCAGGAGTCCTCCATGCCGCTTCCCGCCCCTTTCAACCGCCTCCGCCTGCCGCTGATCGGATCGCCGCTGTTCATCGTCTCAGGTCCGGAGTTGGTGATTGCGCAGTGCAAGGCGGGGATTATCGGCAGCTTTCCGGCATTGAACGCGCGGCCGCAGACGCTGCTCGAAGAATGGCTGCACCAGATCACCGAAGAACTGGCCAAGCACAATCGGGAGAACCCTGATCGCCCGGCGGCCCCGTTTGCGGTCAATCAGATCATCCACCGCACCAACGACCGCGTCGATGCCGACATGGCCACTTGCGAAAAATGGCAAGTGCCGATGGTCATCACCTCGCTGGGCGCGCGCGAGGAGATCTTTCAGGCGGTCAAGAACTGGGGCGGGATCACCATGCATGATGTGATCAACAACCGCTTTGCCATGAAGGCGATCGAAAAGGGCGCAACCGGGCTGATTCCAGTTGCCGCGGGCGCAGGTGGTCATGCGGGCGCGCTTTCACCCTTTGCCCTGATGCAGGAAATCCGCGAGTGGTTTGGCGGGCTGGTCGCGTTGTCTGGCTCGGTCGCGCACGGGGCCTCGATCCTCGCCGCGCAATCCTTGCGCGCTGATTTCGCCTATGCCGGGAGCGCCTTCATCGCCACCGAAGAGGCAAACGCGGATCAGGCCTACAAGCAAGGCATCGTGGATGGCGATGCGAGCGGGATCGTCTACACCAACCTGTTCACCGGAGTGCATGGCAATTACCTGCGGTCCTCGATCGAAAGAGCGGGCCTGGACCCCGAAAATCTGCCAGTCAGCGATCCGTCCAAGATGAACTTCGGCAGTGGCGGCAACACCAAAGCCAAGGCATGGAAAGACATCTGGGGCTCAGGTCAGGGCGTGGGTGCGATCAAATCGGTGGGCAGCGTTGAGGACCTCGTCGCCCGGATGGAGCGCGAATATCATGAAGCCAAGGCCCGGTTGCTGGAAAACTCAAACTACACAGCGTGGCGGGCTA
The DNA here is from genome assembly GCF_047872805.1 of Qipengyuania sp. ASV99. NCBI lineage: Bacteria > Pseudomonadati > Pseudomonadota > Alphaproteobacteria > Sphingomonadales > Erythrobacteraceae > Qipengyuania > Qipengyuania sp. ASV99. The sequence continues at coordinate 75,562 of NZ_JBLQUK010000008.1, forward strand.
TGGCGGAGGAGGCGGAATAGGTTCCTGCGTCGCTTCCCACAACAGTTCTGCCATGGCATCAAGCTCGCTAAAGTCGAAACCGGTGCCGAGTGGGTCCTTGCGGTTGAGCACCATGCGGCGGCGGTCGCTGAGCAAGCGTTTGCGGAGCGCAGATTGCAACAGGGTGAGCCGCTCCAGCGCTTCACGCATTGCGGTTTCGGTGTCCTTACCCTGTGTGGCTGACCAGTGCTCTTCGATCCGGCCAACACGTTCAAGCACCAGTTCGTTATACTGGCGGTGCGGTCCCCGGTGCAGCGGCATTCCAGTGCGCAGGCTGGCCTCGTCGGTGGCTGGCAACAACAGACCATTGGCGCGAAAGTCGTCAAACCCGACCGAAGCCCGCCCGATCTTTTCGAACATGAGACCAAAGCAATGTTTCGACAGCAATTGGCGCGGCAAGATGTGGTGGCGTTGTAACCCTTTGTCAAAACCGGGAGTGCCGCAGCGATTGACCGAACGAAAGGGTATTAGCCGTCGCCGTGCAGCATGGTTTGATGACCAGCGGTTGGTTTCGGGAAATGAGATTCGTACACGCCCCTTGTGCATATAAGATCATTCGCGCCAAACTCTTACGAATTTCCCATTGCGCGAAGGGCGCATGACCAAAACGTTGCCATCAGGTGCAACGATTCGCTCGCTCCCTTCGGTCCCGCCGACCAACACCAGTTGGTTAATCAAACGAACCGCCAGCCTCGTGGCAGACACCGTGTCTGCGGAAAGCGGTGGTTCGATCCGCAATTCCTGATCGATCCAGAACCCAAGACCCACGCTCTGCAAAGCGCCATCGACGGTCTGGCGAAACGCGGTCAGCCCAAGGGCGGGAAACGGACCGCCGTCGAGCCAGGCGGTAATGACCGATTCAAAGAAGCGACGCCCGATAACGCTTTCGGAGGGCGGCCAGACTATCGCCACGATGCTGTCAAAATGATGGACGAGATCGCGCGCGACCGCCATCAAAGCCTTCGCCACCGGCAATGTTCCTTCGCCCCCGGCCAGATGATACCCAGGGATCAGCTGCAATGCTTCGAACTCGGATGATATGGGAATTTCGGGAATGTCGAACCGGTTCCGAATGATTGGAAGGGCGACTTCCTTGCCCGGCTCGAGTCCAACCAGATCGAACATCAACCCGTCGCGCAGCAGTTCCAGCCATACACGATCATCGGTCGCCGTCCCTTCTTCGCCAATTTGCCGAACCTGTTCGCCGCGCTCTGCGACCAGTTGCACTGGGGCGCAGCTTACTGGGTCATGAGAGATTGCTATGGCACGCTGCCCACTCACGAACTCTCTTATCGCAGCACTGTCAGGCCGCTTGCCTGCGGCAAACAGCAGATAAAGCCCATTGGCATCGGAACCCGATGTCTTAGTGATTGGTCACAATCCCTTCTTTTGTGCGACCCTTGGCTTCCCTGAAAATCGGACGTGATGCCTTCCCCCCAGATGCCGACTCCCGAAACCAGTATAATAGTCTGCGCGGGTCAGAATGCACCAATTAAAACCCCTTCTGCCATTGCTAGTCCAAGTTGCCTGCAATCGTTCAAAACCTTGTCAGAGAGAGATTTTTCCGCAAGAATCTGATCGGGTGTTTGCGCATCAAAGTTTACAATCATAGGCTGCGACACACGCTTTAAACGCCACCCGGTAGCGATCCGGTCAAGCTGACGTTGAGCGCCCTCCCCATCCGAACCTGCAGCAATAATGGTCGCATAGGGGCGTCCTTCTATGCGTCCCAAGACCGGGTAGAAATTGCTATCGAACATTTCCTTCATTTCGCCGCTCAAGCTACCGAGATTTTCAGGGCATACAAACAGATAGCCCTGCGCGTTGAGCAAGTCCTGTTGCGCGACATCTTTTGCGCGCAACAATCGAGCGGAACCATGATCGCTGGCAGCGCGGGCCATTTGTTCGCTCGCGCCGGTACGGCTGTGCCAGATCACTAAAAGGGTTGGGCCGTCGCTCATTATTCGCACCTCGCCAATGAGCCTGTCGATTGTCAATGCCCTGCCCTGTCGCTCCTCTTCCCAATCCGCTAGTCCGACACAATGGCAACGCGCACACTTTCCCATGTTCTTGATGTTTCGCAGTCGCTTTCAGGACGTGCATGGGTCTGGCGCGGCGGCAATATGGACCTTGGCGATGGTCCAACGCTCGACCGCGATATCCTTGCACAATTGCTGATGACGCGCGGCGTCGCTGCTGATGATATAGAAAAGCACGCCCGGCCGACGATGCGCGAGTTTCTGCCCGACCCTTCCGAATTCCGCGATATGGATCGGGCTGCGCAGCGTATTGCCAGTGCGGTTCTCAGCCGTGAGGCCATTACGATCTACGGTGATTATGACGTGGATGGCGCTACGAGTGCAGCCTTGCTGGTTGAACTGTTGCGTGGGTTAGGGGCTGATCCGGGCTATTACATCCCCGATCGCCTGCTCGAAGGCTATGGCCCAACCGGGGCATCGCTTGTAAAACTGGGCGAAGCGGGATCCAGTCTGATCGTCACCGTCGATTGCGGGGCAATGGCTTTTGAGGCGCTCTCTATGGCGCGCGAAGCCGGGATTGATGTGATCGTTGTCGATCATCACAAATGCTCCGCAGAGCTTCCTCCCACCGCAGCGTTGGTCAACCCGAACCGGCTTGACGAAAGCGACCTTGCAGCGAGCCACGGGCATCTCGCCGCTGTTGGTGTGGCATTCCTCCTGGCGATTGCGCTGGTTCGCACTTTGCGCGCGCAGGGCTTTTTTGATGATCGTACAGAGCCGGACTTGATGGCTTTGCTGGATCTGGTGGCTCTGGGAACAGTCGCAGACGTAGCGGCGCTCCACGGGCTGAACCGGGCATTTGTGGCACAGGGGTTGAAAGTGCTCGCTCGGCGAGAGCGCATCGGCATGGCCGCATTGATGGATGCAAGCCGGCTCACGCGCGCGCCCATCGCCAGTGACCTTGGCTTTGCGCTGGGCCCGCGCATCAATGCGGGCGGAAGGATTGGGGAATCGACGCTGGGTGTGCGATTGCTGACCACGCGCGATGCAGAGGAGGCGCGCGAAATTGCAGAAAAGCTCTCTGCTCTCAACGAAGAACGCCGGGCTATCGAAGCCGAAGTTCAAGAGTCTGCCGAAGCGCAACTCGATGGTCAGCACAATATGGCCGTGCAAGTGCTTGCGAGCACCGGATGGCACCCTGGCGTGATCGGGATTGTTGCTGGCCGGATCAAGGAAAAGACCGGCAAACCTGCGATCATCATCGCTCTCGATTCAGCCGAGGGCATCGGCAAAGGCTCGGGTCGCTCGATTAGCGGCGTCGACCTAGGGGCTGCGATCATTGCCGCCCGTGACGCCGACCTGCTGATCGCGGGTGGGGGACACGCCATGGCGGCCGGGCTCACGATTTCTCAGACCAAGCTTTCTGCGTTTGCCGAATTTCTCGACACCAGGCTTTCCCGCGAGGTTGATCGCGCGCGCGCCGGACAGAACATGTCGTTAGACCTCGCGCTTGCACCCGGCGGGTTGACGCCGGAATTGGTTGCCACGCTGGAACTAGCGGGTCCTTACGGCGTGGGCTGGCCTGCTCCGCGCGTTGCCGTGGGACCGGTACGGATTGTCAAGGCGGACATTGTCGGTAATGGCCATTTGCGCATTATTGCATCGGGCCATGATGGACGATCGTTCAAAGGTATCGCATTTCGCGCAGCCGATACGGAAATGGCGCAAACGCTTCTTCATCGCAGCGCGGGCCGGCATTTCCACCTCGCTGGCCGGGTCAAGATTGACGATTGGGGCCCGCGCCCCGCAGCCGAATTGCACCTTGAAGATGCTGCCAACGCTGATTGACAGTATCGCTGAAATAGCAGGGCAATAATATTTCACCAAACCGACGCATACGGGGCTTGACCCGCTTGGCGCACACCCCTAGATGCGCGCTCTCGCAATCGAGCGAGGCCCCTTCGTCTAGCGGTTAGGACGCGGCCCTTTCACGGCTGAAACACGGGTTCGATTCCCGTAGGGGTCACCACCTCCCTGAATATGCACGCGCGCCGAAACAGGTTTGACCTGTCTGCTGCGGACACTAGAGGGGTTGCATGGGCGCTCGGCAAACCATCCCCTTTGCAGGCATAATGCTCGCGGTGGCCATTTTCATTGCCTTGCTGATGCTTGGCATTGATCCGGTCATTGCACTTTCCGTGCTGGTCGTCTGGGTCGGATCATTGCTCGTCGCTGCGGGCCGCCCCCCTGAACCGCCGCCGGTCGTGGTCACGCAGCCTTTCAGCCGGGATTCTATGCGCCGGTTGATCGAAAATTCATCGACACCGCTGCTGGTGACGGAAAAAAACACGATTGCCATTGCCAACCGCGCCGCACGCCGGATGCTAGGGCAACACATTATCGGACAGGATGCCAGGGTCGCTTTCCGTCAGCCAGAGGCAATTTCGCTATTGGCCAAGGACCGCAACGGTCAGGCCATCGTTCGCGGTCTGGTTCGGCGGCAGGACATCTGGCAGATCAATCGTCAGGCGGTGGATGACAAACTCGCGGTGATTGAGCTCATCAACCAGACCGCCGAAGCCGACATCAGCCGAGCCCATACCGATTTTGTGGCCAACGCCAGCCATGAATTGCGCACGCCGCTTTCCGCGATCATCGGCTATGTCGAAACACTAAGCGAGAGCGGCGACAGTCTGGACTCGCCCACTTCGCAAAAGTTTCTGGGCACTATCGAACGCGAGGCGCTGCGTTTGCAAAGTCTGATCAGCGACCTCATGAGCCTTTCACGGGTCGAAGCCGAAAAGCACGATTTGCCGCAGCAATTGCTGGAATTGCGTCCGCTGGCCCGCCGCGCGGCAGCCGACGCAGCAGGATCCACACGAATCGAGCGGATCGAATTCGATCTGAAAGAGGATCCCTGCATCCGGGGTGATCAGCAGCAGATGGAACAGGTGGTTCGCAATCTGGTAGACAATGCCCTGAAATATGGCGCATCGGGTACTCCGGTCAAAGTGCAACTGGACCTATCGCCCGATGGGATGGCGCGGATTTGCGTCATCGATCAGGGCGAAGGCATCGCTCCGGAACAAATCCCCCATCTGACAAGGCGATTCTACCGAACCGATCCCGGACGCAGCCGCGCTTCCGGAGGCACCGGCCTTGGACTTGCTATTGTTAAACATATCGTCGAACGCCACCGGGGAAGGCTCGATATCGACAGCGATTTAGGAAAGGGCACTCGGGTGACGGTCAGAATTCCGCTCGCCGATCCTGATCTCGAACGGGACGATCGATTGCCGCAAAATTCGCAAGTGGACAGCCACAGTTAGTTTGGGGAAGGAGAATCCCCAGTTCTGTCTTGGTCATGTCTTATTTTTTCAACATGCCCATTCCATTGAGGCTTGGAATCAAATTTCCGGCGTGAATTTGGGTTAACGGCACGATTTGGCAGATTGCAACGAAGCCCATTTGTACGAAGTTGGGCTGTTAAGGGGAAACAGGGTTATTCCATGTCGCCGATTACTCTCATTTTGATTGCTATCGGCTTGGGCCTCGCCGGTTGGCTGGCCGGCCGGGCGAAAGCTTGGAGCTTTCAGAAATCGTCGCCGGAAACACGCCCGGTGTCGCGCCCGATCTATCATGCTTGGTACGTAGCGGTGTGGATCGTTATCCCGGTCTTGGTCTTTGTCACTTTATGGTCGTTTATCGGACCACAATTGGTCACCCAAAGCGTCCTTGCTTCCCCGGGTGCAGCCAATCTGCCGACCTTCGGCTTTGAGCGCGACGCCTGGCTTGCAGAAGCTCAGGCCGTGGCGAGCGGCAATGCACCGGGTGTTTTTAACGAAGGCGCTGAATTCCTCGTTGAGCCCTACAGAGAGGCAATTTCCCGCTATGCCCTAATTGGATATGCGCTCACGGTGTTGATTGCTTTCGGAGGCGGTGCGTTTGCGTTTGTTCGGGTGCGTCCCGATTTCCGTGCGCGGACCAAGGTGGAGCGGACCGTGATGGTCGTGCTGCTCCTCGCATCAATGGTTGCGGTGCTGACCACTTTCGGAATTTTTGCCAGTCTCGTTTTCGAAACCGTGCGATTCTTTGGGATGGTTTCGCCGGTCGATTTCTTGTTCGGGACCTATTGGGGCCCAGACCCGATGAGCAGCGCCGACAGCCCTGATGGCTCGCGATACGGCGCCGTGCCCTTGTTCTGGGGTACGATATTCATTGGTGCAATCATTGCCATGATCGTGGCGATCCCTCTAGGACTGATGAGCGCCATCTATCTGACGCAATATGCTGCACCCGGCGTGCGGACATGGGTCAAACCAGCTTTGGAAATTCTCGCGGGCGTTCCCACTGTCGTTTACGGCTATTTTGCGGCGCTAACCGTGGCCCCTGCGATCCGCGATGCGGCGGCCGCTGTCGGTATTGCCAACGCCTCAACCGAGAGCGCGCTTGCCGCGGGTGTTGTAATGGGGGTGATGATCATTCCCTTCGTTTCATCGATGGCGGACGATTCGATCGCGGCAGTTCCCAGCGCCATGCGCGACGGCAGCTATGCGATGGGTGCGACCAAGTCGGAAACCATCACCCGCGTGCTCTTTCCTGCCGCGCTTCCCGGCATTGTCGCAGGTATCATGCTGGCGATCAGCCGCGCGATTGGCGAGACCATGATCGTCGTAATGGCCGCATCAACCGCTGCCAATCTCAGCGCCAATCCGCTCGACCGAATGACCACGGTGACGGTGCAGATCGTCAAGATGCTCACCGGCGAAGGCAGCTTTGATCATCCCGCGACCCTCAGCGCCTTTGCTTTGGGACTGGTGCTGTTTTTGGTAACCCTCGCCCTCAACTTCGTCGCCCTGCGCGTCGTCAAACGGTTCCGTGAAGCCTATGAGTAACGCTGCAACTCCCGAAAAGCTGCGCCCAACCCGGACCCCGGCGTTTGAAAAGCGTCTTGCCCAACGGTATCGGGCAGAGCGGAACTTCAAACTGATGGGACAGGGAGCAATCGTGTTTTCTGTCGCGGTTTTGATATTCCTGCTCGGCAATATGCTAATCAACGGGATTGGCGGATTTCAGCGCGCTGAACTCGCGGTCCCGATCAATTTTCCCGAAAGCGGGATCACCGGCGATGAAGTCTCGCTAACGGCCCCTTCTGCCATCCAGGTGCTCGAATTGCAGGGCCTTTCCGACGTCGTTTCGTTTTACGCCGAAGAGGCTTTGGGCGAGGCTGGCGCAGCGCAAGTAAGCCGCGATGGCTGGCGCGATGTTGCCGCTGCTTTGCAATCCGACCCCTCACTCCTCTACCGGACACAGACATTTCATCTCCCGGCTTCCTCCGATCTTGCTGCTGGCCTTGCAGGTGAAGGATCGCCGGAAATGCAAGCGCTAGCTGCCGAACTGGCGAGCGAAGGCAAGCTCGCGGAGAATTGGGACATTGGTTTCATGACCCGCTCGGATGCGACCAGCCCGCAACAGGTCGGCATTTGGGGGGCGCTCAAGGGATCGATCCTGACGATGCTGGTGACTTTGGTGCTGGCATTTCCGATCGGGATGTTTTCGGCGCTCTATCTGGAAGAATATGCGCCGAAGAATCGTTGGACCGACTTGATTGAGGTATCGATCAACAATCTGGCCGCAGTCCCTTCGATCATTTTTGGCCTGCTCGGCCTTGCTGTGTTCCTCGCAATCTTTCCGAATTTCCGCTCTGCGCCGCTGATCGGAGGACTTACGCTGGCGCTTATGACGATGCCAGTGATCGTGATCTCGGGCCGCAACGCAATCAAGGCCGTACCGCCTTCGATCCGGGATGGAGCACTGGCCATTGGGGCTTCGCCGGTGCAAGTAGTGTTTCATCACGTGCTCCCACTTGCGCTGCCCGGTATGCTAACCGGCACCATCATTGGCATGGCGCGGGCGCTGGGCGAAACGGCACCGTTGCTCATGATCGGGATGCGCGCCTTTGTCGCAACCCCGCCCGAAGGCTTCACTTCTCCGGCAACTGTTCTGCCGGTGCAGATATTCCTTTGGTCCGATGAAATCGACCGCGGTTTCGTCGAGCGCACGAGCGCCGCAATCATCGTACTCTTGCTGTTCCTCCTGTTGATGAACGGCCTCGCCATTTACCTTCGCAACAAATTCGAGAAAAGCTGGTGACCCTGATCCACGAAAGCATCAAGCACGACAAAGCCGCGAAGATGTTCGCGCGCGATGTGTCAGTGTATTATGGCGACAAGAAAGCCATTGACGAAGTGTCGATCGACATCTCTCCAGACTACGTTACCGCCTTTATCGGGCCGTCCGGTTGCGGCAAATCGACCTTTCTGCGATGCTTCAACCGCATGAATGACACGATCCCCGTAGCCCGCGTCACAGGCCAGATCGAACTGGAGGGCGAGGACATTCACGGCAATGCCATGGATGTCGTCCAACTGCGTGCGCGCGTCGGCATGGTGTTTCAAAAGCCCAACCCGTTCCCCAAGACGATTTACGAGAACATCGCCTATGGTCCGAAAATCCACGGTATGGGCGAAAAGAAGGCCGATCTTGACATCATTGTCGAACAATCGCTGACCCGCGCTGGCCTGTGGGAAGAGGTAAAGGACCGGCTTGAAGATTCCGGCACTGCGCTGTCGGGTGGACAACAGCAACGCCTGTGTATCGCGCGTGCCATCGCGGTCGATCCTGAAGTGATCCTGATGGATGAGCCAGCATCGGCGCTGGACCCGATAGCGACGGCCAAGATCGAGGAACTGATCGATGAACTTTCGGGCCGATATGCCATTGTGATTGTTACCCATTCAATGCAGCAGGCTGCCCGCGTCAGCCAGCGAACTGCCTTCTTCCACTTGGGCAAAATGGTTGAATACGGTCCGACGTCGGACATCTTCACCAATCCTATCGAAGAGCGGACCAAAGATTACATAACGGGACGGTACGGCTGATGGGTGATCATACCGTCAAGGCGTTCGATGAGGACATCACCCGGCTGCGCGGCTTGATCGCGGAGATGGGCGGTCTCGCCGAAGTTGCCATCCAGGAAGCACTTGATGCTCTGGTTCGCGGCGACGTGGAACTGGGCGACCGGGTGGTTGCGCGTGACAAGAAAATCGACGCGCTTGAATCCGAAGTCGACAAACTCGCCGTCCGCATCATCGCCTTGAGAGCGCCGATGGCAGACGATCTGCGCGAAGTTATCGCCGCACTGAAAATCGCCGGTGTGGTCGAACGGATTGGCGATTATTCCAAGAATATCGCAAAGCGCGTTGGCATGATCGAAGGGCGCGACCGGTTTGAACCGCTCACCCTGCTGCCTGCAATGGGCGAACTGGCCGGCGAAATGGTCCACGACGTGCTCACCGCTTACGCCGCTCGCGATGCCAGCCTGGCGCGCGAAGTCATCAGCACCGACGCCAAGGTCGATGCATTCTACAACAGCATTTTCCGCAATCTTGTCAGCCATATGGTTGAAAATCCTGCGACCATTTCGAGCGCTGCCCAATTGCTGTTCGTGGCTCGTAATCTGGAACGGATCGGCGATCACGCGACCAATGTTGCAGAGATGGTGCATTTCGCGGCAACCGGCCTCTATCCGCCAGAGGAAGATCGCTAGTCCCTTGCCGTTATCCATGCAGCCTGGTGAGCTTTGTGGATAAGTAGCCGAGGCTCGTTTCATCAAATTGTAGTCAAAATGAAACATGGGCAGATCAGTCGCCCAATTGGTATTGTCGGCGGCATCTAGGAGACGACGATGATGTCCGCCGCCAAATTGCTGCTGGTCGAAGACGATCCGGCACTGTCCGAATTGCTGGAATATCGTTTTCAGAACGAAGGCTACAACGTCCGCTGCACGAGTGACGGTGATGAAGCGATGGTCCTCGCCAGCGAAGATGTGCCCGATCTCATCATCCTCGACTGGATGATCGAAGGCACCAGCGGGATCGAGGTTTGCCGCCGCCTGCGCCGGGACAAGGAAACCGCGCATGTTCCGATCATTATGCTGACCGCGCGCGAGGCCGAGGATGACCGGGTTCGCGGACTGGAAACGGGCGCTGATGATTATCTGACCAAACCGTTCTCGCCGCGCGAATTGCTGGCTCGTGTGGCCGCCGTGATGCGCCGTATTCGCCCGGCGCTGGCGGGTGAGACGATCGAAGTGGGCGATATCAAGCTCGATCCGGTCGCGCATAAGGTTCAGCGCCGTGGCCGCGCCTTGCAGCTTGGGCCGACCGAATACCGCCTGCTCAAATTCTTCATGGAGAGCCCGGGGCGCGTTTTCAGCCGCGGACAATTGCTCGACGGCGTATGGGGCACCGGCAGCGACATTGAACTGCGCACGGTCGATGTTCACATCCGCCGCCTGCGCAAGGCCATCGGTGTGGACGGGGCAAAAGACCCGATCCGCACGGTGCGTTCAGCCGGATATGCGCTCGAATCGAGCTGATTTATCAGCCTATCCGCATGTTGCCGCGCCTGCCGATCTGCTTGACACATTGGGCAATGTGTCAAGCGGTCGCTCTGCGTGTTTATCATATATTTGAATGACTTAACGCAAAATGCGCGGTTGACACTTGTCCAACAAAAACGGTTTTTGAGTGGCTACGGTTTCCGACGATTTCAAAGAGCCGCATGGTATTGGCACGGACTTGGCCCTGTAGGAAAATGTTCTAGTGAAAGTCGCGTGACTTCGGAATGATCCGGTGATTGCGCGGGTGTCCCGCTACGTTGGGTTTGAAATCCGGGGGCGGTTGGTCAATCTCTTCCCTCGACTCAGCCCTCCTCTTCTGCTGCCGCTCTGCACTTGTAAGGCTGGTCAGATTGCGGCCCTGCGGCAGGGGTGAATTGACGTGATCCGCGCGCGCAACAGGGGCGTTCAGCATGTCATCTGACAGCGCATATAGCTGCCCCGTCGCGTCGGTCAGATGCGCGGCGATGACGTGGATCACCTCGTCATCATATTCGACCCGCCCGCGCACTTCCATCAACCGCGCGCCCATCACCACTTTACGCTGCTTTTGCATGAGGTCGGGCCAGACCACCAGATTCACCACGCCGGTTTCATCCTCCAGCGTGATGAAGCACACGCCCTTGGCGCTGCCAGGCCGCTGACGGATCAACACGACGCCAGCAACCTGCACCATGCTACGGAACTTGCGATGCCTGAGGTCGCAGGCGCGCACGAAGCCGCGTTCGGCCAGCGCCGGTCGCAGAAAGGCCAGCGGATGCGCTTTCAGGCTGAGCCGCATGGTCTGATAATCAGCCACCACTTCTTCGCTCATCGGCATGGTGGGAAGCTGCACCGCGGCCCGCTCCGCGCCCTCATCGCGCACCGCAGCCGCGCGGAACAAGGGCAGATCAGGCGCGGCGATCAGGCTGCGCGCATCCCACAAGGCCTGCCGGCGGGTGAGGCCAAGCGAGGTGAAGGCATCGGCGCTCGCAAGTCGTTCAATATAGGACGGCGACAGCCCCGCCCGCTCGCGCAATTCAGCAATATCGCGGTAAGGACCGTTCGCGGCGCGCTCGGCGACAAGCTGCGCGGCGATATGTTCGGGCAGCCCGTCAATCTGACGCAGGCCGAGGCGCAGAGCGGCGTGGTGGTCGAAGCGGCCTTTATCCTTGTGTGCACAATTTTTTGTTTCGCGCAGAGGGCGCAGAGGAAATGGGGACGCAGAGATGCCATGCGTGCTGAAAGCACTTTCATTATCTCCAGCGCCCCCAGCAGACGAACTGTCGAAAATCGAGGGCGGCTTCGCCGCTCGCGCGACCGCTCTGCGTCCCTCTGCTCCTCTGCGCCCTCTGCGCGAAACAAAATCCTTCTCCAAATCATCTAGCGTGCAATCCCACGCGCTGTGATTCACATCCACGGGCAGCACCCGCACCCCATGCTCGCTAGCATCGCGCACGATTTGTGCGGGGGCGTAGAAACCCATGGGCTGCGAATTGAGCAGCGCCGCCGCAAACGCCGCCGGGAAATGGCATTTGAGCCAGCTCGACACATAGACCAGATGCGCGAAACTCGCCGCGTGGCTTTCGGGAAAGCCATATTCGCCAAAGCCCCGGATCTGGTTGAAACAGCGCTGGGCAAAGTCGCGGTCATAGCCGCGCGCCACCATCCTCTCGACCATCATGTCCTGCAATTCATCGACCATGCCGCGCGAACGGAAGGTCGCCATCGCCTTGCGCAATCGGTTGGCTTCCAGTGAAGAGAACTTCGCCGCATCCAGCGCAATTTTCATCGCCTGTTCCTGAAAGATCGGCACGCCTAATGTGCGTCCAAGGATGCTTGATAGCTCGTCTGGCGGGCCGTGCGCGGGTCCGGGGGCGGGTATCTGCACCGGTTCGGCCCCCCGGCGGCGTTTGAGATAGGGGTGCACCATGTCGCCTTGAATCGGGCCGGGGCGGACAATCGCAACCTGAATCACCAGATCGTAAAATTCGCGCGGGCGCAGGCGCGGCAGCATGTTCATCTGCGCCCGGCTTTCAACCTGAAACACCCCCAGCGAATCCCCCTTGCGCAGCATGGCATAGGTTTCCGGGTCTTCGCGCGGCACCGTGGCAAGGGTGAGCGCGCGGCCATGATGCGCCTCCAGCAGATCGAGGCATTTGCGGATGCAGGTCAGCATCCCCAGCGCCAGCACATCGACCTTGAGGATACCGAGCGCATCAATGTCGTCCTTGTCCCATTCGATGAAACTGCGATCGGGCATCGCGCCATTGCCAATCGGCACCGTCTCAGTCAGCGCGCCTTCGGTCAGGATGAACCCGCCGACATGCTGCGACAAATGGCGCGGCATTCCAATCATCTGCTCGGTCAATTTGAGCACCCGGCGCAGATGCGGATCGGACAGATTCATGCCGATTTCGGTGGCATGCGCCTCTGCGATAGAGCGCCCCATCCCGCCCCAGACCGTGCGCGCCAGAGCGCCGGTGACATCCTCTGACAATCCCATCGCCTTGCCCACTTCGCGGATCGCCATGCGCGGGCGGTAATGGATGACAGTGGCGCACAGCCCGGCGCGGTGGCGGCCGTATCTGGCGTAGATATACTGGATCACCTCCTCGCGCCGCTCATGTTCGAAATCGACGTCGATATCGGGCGGTTCCTTGCGTTCTTCGGAAATGAAGCGGTCGAACAGCAATTGGTGTTTGGCGGGATCGACGCTGGTGATTTCGAGGCAGTAACACACCGCCGAATTGGCCGCGCTGCCGCGCCCCTGACACAGGATCGGCGGGTCACAGCTCCGCGCGAAATCGACGATATCCTTGATAGTGAGGAAATAGCGCGCAAGGTTCATTTTTGCGATCAGCGCCAGTTCGCGTTCCAGCGTGTCGTGGACGCTGTCCGGCACGCCTGCGGGATAACGCTGCTCTGCCCCGCGCCATGTTTCCACCTCCAGATATTCCTGCGGGGACATGCCATCCGGGTATATTTCCTCAGGATATTCATAGCGCAGTTCATCGAGGCTGAAATTGCAGGCGTCGGCCACATCGCGCGCGGCGGTGATCGCGTGCGGCCAGCGCGCGAACAGTCGCACCATGTCCTGCGGGGATTTGAGGTGCCGTTCCGCATTCGCATGGAGCAGATACCCCGCCTCTGCCACCGTGGTCTTGTGCCGGATCGCAGTCATCACGTCCTGCAAGGGGCGGCGTTCGGGGGCGTGGTAATGCACATCATTGGTCGCCAGCAAGGTCAGGTCGTGCGCGCGCGCAAGGCTGTCCAACCGATCAATCCGCGCAATATCATCCCCGCGATACAGGTAGGATGCAGCGATGTGGCGCAGGGTGGGCAGCTGGCTGATGAGGTGCGGGAGGAGATCGGCAAGGCTTCCAGTGCACTCAATTGTTTCGCGCAGAGGGCGCGGAGGAAAGGGGGACGCAGAGATGTCTTGCATGCCGGGGGCACCCTCATCATCTCCGACGTCACCGCCGGACGCACCGCCCAAGGAGGAATGCGGCTTTGCCGCAGGTGCAACCTCTCTGCGCCTTTCTGCTTCTCTGCGGTCTCTGCGCGAACCCGGAAACGGCACCACATTGCTCGGCACCGCGATGGTGAACCGCGCGTCCAGATCATCGGGCGGGATCAGGATCAATTGCACACCCTCGCTGTGCTCCGCCAGCATGGCGAGGTCGATTTCGCACACGCCCTTGTCCTGCCATTCACCCGCCAGCGTCTGCATCCGGCCCTGACTGATAAGACGGCACAGGCGGCCATAGGCGGTGCGGTCTTTCGGATAGGCGAGGAATCTGAGGCTCTCCACCGTTTCAATCCGGCAGCCGATCACCGGGCGCAGTTTGAGCGTCGCCGCCTCAGTGTGCACACGCACCACCCCGGCCATCGAATTGGCATCGGCAATCCCGATTGCATCATAACCCTGCGCGCGCGCGGTCATCGCAAGATCGACCGCATCAGAGGCTCCGCGCAGGAAGCTGAAACAGCTGACCATGCCCAGTTCCACAAAGCACGCGCGCGGCGGGGCCTCGATCAAATCGGGATCGATCTTCAGCGTGCGTTTGTCAGGGGTAAGCGGCGCGTCGGGCATATCACGCCAGGCCAGCGGGGGTTTTGACCGCCGATTTGATTGCTTGCCGGGTCATTGGAACATCTCTTTTGTTCCTTTTATGTTCTTATCCTGAGAACAGCAACGGATTATTGCAACCTGCCCGGAACCTTCGGGTTGGCCCGATGTTATAATGTCACGTACCGGGCCCCTCTGGCGAGCAATTCTGCTCGTGATGTCGGACGTAGCGCGCATTGTTGCGTCGCTTGGTTTTAGCGGGGGGCCACTGGCTCCCCAAAAGGGAGTTACCAATCATGATGTCACGCCGATCCATAATCAGCAGCGCGGGTGCCTTGGGAGCAGCCGCCGTCATTGCCGGGGGAGCCACCACCGCCCATGCCGCACCCGGCGAAACGCCGCGGCCCCCAGCCCCGCCCGCATCCGAACTGACCCCGCAACAGGCGCTCGACTTGCTCAAACAGGGCAATGCCGACTTTCTGAATGGACGCCAGACCACCGTATTGACCGGTTCCGACCGCCGCCTTGAACTGGCCAAGGGGCAAAATCCCTTCGCGGCCTATGTCACATGTTCGGACAGCCGGGTTCCGCCCGAATTGCTGTTTGGACGCGGTTTGGGAGAATTGTTCATCATCCGCAATGCAGGCAACACGGTTGATACTGTCGCGCTAGGGTCGATTGAATATGCCGTCGCGGTTCTGAAAGTGCCGCTGGTGGTGGTCATGGGTCACGAAAGCTGCGGCGCGGTGAAGGCTGCGACCGAGGTGGTGACCGACAATGCAGTGTTCCCCGGAATGATCGGCCCGATGATCGAACCGATTATTCCGGCCGTGCTCCAGGCCCGCAGCGAGCCGGGCGACTTGCTGGAAAATTCCGTGCGATCAAATGTCCGCCGCGTTGTCAAAAGCCTGCGTGAACAGACCGGCCCGATCATGCTGAACCCGCAGCGTGAAGGGGCATTGCGCGTTGTTGGCGCCTATTACGATCTCGATCAGGGAATGGTCGATTTCTTTGACGTTCCCGATGATCTGATGGCCTGAGGCAAACCTTGATCAGAGACGGAGGTCGGGACGCGCCGTTCCGGCCTCCTTTTTTTCACCCTTAGAGCCGGTGCAGACGCTGCTTTTCCGGGCTTAACAAGCCGCCGTTGGTGAGCATCAGGTGGTCCAGCACGGCCTGATGCATCTGGCCTTCAAAAGCGACCCCGGCAAAGCGATCCTCGACCCAGACGACCGTACCCAGCGGGGCGTTGACGCCGCCGATCTTCATCGTCACCCGGTCACCGATATTGGCAAATCCGCGTGTGCCCCTGATCTTGCAGCCGCCTTCGGAAATGTCGATCATGTCAACATAGATCACGCGCGATTGCACCCGGCTCTTCACCATCAGGCTGAGCGGACGGCGCTCTTTGGCGCGCGAGACTGCGGGCATATTCATTGGATCGGCATCGCACATTTCGGTAAACGAATATTAAGCGACCGACTAACCGTTGATTAGGAAATTCGCGGAGGCCGCTACGCCGAAAGACCTTGCAAAAACCAGTCCGGCAACGCCCCTCGGCCATCCCCGGCAAGGCCTTGGCGATATATCCAATAGCGCCGCCCTTCGGCATCTTCGATCCGGTAATAATCGCGCAGCCGCGTGCCCGATCTGGCTCGCCACCATTCCGGCGCAATACGCTCTGGCCCTTCGACCCGGACGACCTCATGCACCTTCCCGCGCCAGCGAAAGCGCTGAGGATAGCCATCGGGAGAGGCATAAAGCACAGCGATCTTTTCCGATTTTTCAAGCAGTTTGAGCGGCCTTGCGTGAAATTCAAAAGCGCCCTGCGCCGACAATTGAGAGGGCGCCGGTTCGGGGTCCAGTGGTGCCTGCCAGACCTGCGCGCGTTCGGGCAGATGGCTGGCATGGGGAACCGGACGGCGCACCGCATCCGCGCCAAGCCGCACGCTCAAACGGTCGATACAAGCCGCCAGCGATGTGCCGTGACGTTCCGCAGATTGTTCGACATCGGCCTGCGACAATTCGAGCGGTTCGGCCCAGCTGGCGCGCAATCGCACCGTCTCAATCCCGAAACCTGCGTCGATATTTTCAAGCCTATCCGAAAACAGCCGGGTGATGTGCGCCGCTTCGCGAGTCGCAGCGGCGAGTTCGAGCCGCCGCACGATCACCTCGCCATCGACCCGCCACAGGCCCAGTTCGAGCCGCCTTGCGCCCTCGCCCCGCCCTTCCAGCACGCGCTCCATATCCTTTGCAAGGTCCGCCAGCACCTGATCGAGCAGCGAACGGTGGCGCAGCGGTTCCATCAAGCGGCGCTGAACCAGCGGCATTTGCTGCGGGACTACCGGTAACAAGGGCTCCGGCACCCGGCCCAGCAGCTGATCGAGCCGGATAAGCGGATTGGCGGAAGGGGATTGGCGATTGCGAAACCGGCGGTGCAGCGCATCGCGCGCGGCGGCCTCTGTGCGGTCGGCGGCACCCGCGGCGATATTGGCGAGATCGCCGAGGTGCTTCAATCCCAGGCGGTTTAGAACAATCAGCACATCCTGATCCAGCCTGAGCGCTGCAACCGGCAGATCGCCCAACCGGCGATGCGCGTTTTCGTGCGGGTCCAATATCGCGTGATGCGCGCCGAAATGCGCCAGCGCCCATGCCGCCCCTGCGGTCGGCGCGATGGCGGGGCGCACCGCCAGCCTGCGCTTTGCAAAAGCCGCCGTGACATCGCCGAGCAGCCGCACCTCCCCGCCAAACAGATGCGCGGCAGCGGTGATATCGACCAACAGACCATCGGGCGGGTCAAGCGCGCTCCACGGACCCCAGCGCTGCGCCCACAAGGCCAGTTTTTCCAGCAAGGCGAAATCGCCCGCAGGATCCGCCGCAGCACTCTTTATCTGCGGGCACAGCGCCCGCGCATCGGCCAGCATCATACCGTGCCGCGCGCCCGCTGAATATCCGGCGTGGTTTGCCGCTTCGATACGCGGGCCGTGGGCGGTGTCGCTGATCAGGACAGTGGGATCGGCATCCGCGCCTTCACCAATCTCAAGCCCTTGCGACAGCCGCCAGCGATCGACCGAAAGTCGGGGGCACCAGATCGCCAATATCCTGCGAGTTGGCCGCGCGGCGTGGCCATTTTCCGGGGGTTCGGGCGGACAGGCCGGTTTCGTCATTGCTTATGATCCAGTTTCCGGGGGCATGGCGCGCGGCGCGGAACAATTCGGCCTTCCACGCAGGTGCACCCGGCGCGGCGGCGTTCCAGCGCGGTGGAGCAGACGGCGCAGCCTCAACCTGCCAGCGCATCCGCGCCGAAGACAGGTCGGCCTGCGCCTCAACCCGCACCAGCCACAGCGCCACGCCGTGCTTTTCTGCGGTAAGGCTGAGCCGGCGCGACGCGGTAAAATCCAGCGCGCGCGGATTGCCGGTGATTTCCCCGATCACGCAGGCCAGATCGCGGCAGCGCAGCCCCTCTTCGAGAGCGAACAGCGCGTCTTCGGGGGTGTTCGCCGCCACATGGATTATCCGGTGCCGCAGGTCCGGCGGGAGGCCGTGATAGTATGGCCGTCCGGAACGCTGGACCGCGCGGGCATCCTGCACCCACAATACCTGACGCCGGTCCTCCACCTCGGCCAGCGCCCCTTCGCTCTGCCGCGCCATGTTGAGCGCATCGCGCGCCAGCGCCAGCGCCAGCCCCGCCCCGCTTGCATCGCCTGCGCTTGCGAAAATCTCGCTATGCAGCGGCTGATCGGTCAGTCCTGGACGCCAGCGCCCCTCCCGCGCCTTGGAAAGCGCGGCTGCGGCGACTGAAGGGAAGGCACAATTCGACATAGGAACCTTGCGAACGACTTGGCAGGAGACTCACGCGAGCCCCCTGTGTGTTCTTATTATGTTCCATATTTACGGAGCGATTGCAATGCAGCAATCGCTCTGTAGATATGGAGTGGCTAACCGCCGATCAGTGCAAACAACTCGCTCATCTGCTGGGGCAAAATCCCACCAAGCAGAATCAGGAAGAGCGCAATCGGGCAGAACCACCGCACCAGGAACAGCCAGAACTTGTGCAAGCCGCCCTCAAGCCCGTTTTCGGCATCAACCAACCGCCGTTCGGCAATCCAGCCGACAAATACCGCGGTCGCCAACGCACAGATCGGCATAGTCAACTTGCTGGTGAAGGTGTCGAGCGTGTCTAGAACACCCTGCCCTTCGAACATAGGCAGAAAGCCGAGCGGGTGAAAACCCGACAGTATCCCCGTCGACAGCGCCGAAAGCGTGCCCAGCACCGCCGCGCCCAACGTCACCAGCACCACCGCCACCGGGCGGGCCAGCTTGAACCGGTCGATTACCCATGCTGATGGCACTTCCATCAGCGCAACCGAACTGGTCAGCGCCGCAAACGCGACCATTATGAAAAACGCCAGCCCGATTACCGAACCAAACGGAATCTCCTGAAACGCATGCGGCAGCGTCTGGAACATCAACCCGAGCCCGCCATTGGGGGCAAGGCCAGCGGCAAATACGATAGGGAAAATGCACAAGCCCGCGATCAGGGCGACTGCACTATCCGCCCCCGCGATGATCGCCGAAGTGCCCGCCAGATTGACGTCGCGCCCGACATAAGCACCGTAAGTCACCATCCCAGCCACCCCCAGCGACAGCGAGAAAAACGCCTGACCCACTGCGGCAAGCATTACCTCACCGGTCAACTTTTCCGGTTCAAAGGTAAAGAGATAGGCAACGGTCTGGTCCATCGCCCCGCCGATCATCGAATAGATTGTTAGCCCCACCAGCAAGATGAAGAAAGTCGGCATCAGGTAAACCGCCACCTTCTCAATCCCGCCTGAAATGCCGCGCGCGACGAAAATCAGTGTGACGAAGAGGAACACCAAATTGGTGATCGACGTTATTACGCCATTGCCGATCATAGCAGGAAACAGCGCATCGACCTGTTCAAAACTCATCCCGTCAAAGGCAACACCTGAAACCCCAGTCGTCGCCAGATCCGAGAGGAACAGGCCGATATAATACAGCACCCATCCGCCCAGCACGCAGTAGAAGCTGAGCACGAGAAACGCCGAAAACACACCCAGCGATGCGACCATTTCCCAATGTTTCGAAGCGCCCGATTCCTGCGCCAGTTTGCGATAACTTTCTGGAGCCGCTGCTTGCCCATGCCGTCCGATCAAAGTTTCGGACAACAACACCGGAAGCCCAATCAGCACGATGCACAAGATATAAAACAGAACGAAAGCCCCGCCCCCATTGGCTCCTGCCTCTGCCGGAAAGCGAACAAGGTTACCCAGGCCGACGGCCGAACCGATCGCTGCCAGAATGAACGCACTGCGCGAAGACCAACCTTCGCGCGCGGACGAATCCAATTTTGCTACCATGTTCGCAGATTTCCCCTTGCTGCGCAGGCGCATTGCGATGCGGACCTACGGAGCGATTTCCCGTCTTGTCACCTATGTGCAACGAAACAGCGCCCTCGCCAAGGGCCAATGCACCCCGCGGACTTTGCCATTGTGCCCAGCGGGCGCTAAACCGCACATTATGTCCACTACATTCCAGCTCGATACGAGCACCAGCCGCGCCAATCCCACTCCTGTGCCGATGAAACGGCTGACGGTCCCGCGAATCCGCGCGCGCAAGGTCGATGGGATCACCGCAGAGCCGCTGGTGATGCTGACCGCCTATACCGCGCGTCAGGCGCAATTGCTCGATGCGCATTGCGACCTGTTGCTGGTGGGGGATTCGCTGGGTCAGGTGATTTACGGCCTGCCCTCCACCATTCCCGTGACCCTGGAGATGATGGCGAACCACGGCGCGGCGGTGGTACGCGGCAGTTATCATTCGGTCGTGGTCGTCGATATGCCGTTCGGTTCGTATGAAAGTTCGAAGGAGCTGGCCTTTGACAGCGCGGCCTATCTGCTCAAACAAACCGGCGCGGCGGCGGTAAAACTGGAAGGCGGGGAGGCCATGGCGGAGACGGTCGAATTCCTGAATTCGCGCGGTATTCCAGTGATGGGTCATGTCGGGCTGACCCCGCAGGCGGTCAATGTTCTGGGCGGATATATGGCGCGCGGACGCTCCGATGCCGAAGCCGACAAGATCGTGAGCGACGCAGTGGCTTTGGATAAGGCCGGCGCGTTTGCCATCGTCATCGAAGGGGTGGTCGAACCCATTGCCATTGATGCGACGCAGGCGGTGTCCTGCCCGACGATCGGGATCGGTGCCTCGGCCCGGTGCGACGGTCAGGTGCTGGTGACCGAAGACATGCTGGGCATGTTCGAACGCGTCCCGCGCTTTGTAAAACGCTATGACGACATAGCCAGCATGATCGACAAGACTGCCGCGGCCTACGCCCACGAAGTGCGCACCCGCGCCTTTCCCGGCGAAGACCAGACCTATCAGCCCAAGGACTGATCCCGCGCCAGCCGGTTCGCCACCGGCGCGGCGACCAGCAATTGCAGCAAATGGTAAAGCAGCAGCGGCGCAATCACGAAGCCGGCGACTTCTGCGGGAAACAGGATGGCCGCCATGGGCGCACCGATTGCGACGCTTTTCTGCGATCCGGCAAACAGGAACGCAATTCTGTCTGCGCGCGCGACTTTGAGCAAACCGCTCGCAATCCATGCCCCGCTGGTGCCGATTGCCAGGAACGCCGCCACCAACCCGATCAGTCCGACCCATTGAGCGGCCCCGAACATCGTCGCGAGGCCCTGTTCCACGGCCCCCGAAAAAGCGACATAGACGGCGATCCCGATTACCATCCGGTCCAGCCATGCGACGTCGCTTTTGCGCTGTTTGAGCCACTCAATCGTCCAGCCCTGCACCGCCTGTCCGATCACAAACGGCAGGATCAGGATTGCGCCAATGCGAAAGATGGTCTGACTACCGATTTCGGCGACTTCGCTGGACGCGAGCACCGCAAACAAGGGTGCGGTTACAAACACACCGGCTATGTTGATCAGCGCCGCCCCCACCACCGACAGCGCGATATTGCCGCCCGCCAGGCTGGTGTAGGATGTCGCCGATTGCACCGTCGATGGCAGCGTGCCGAAATACAGAAAGCCCAGCGCTACCATCGGCGGCAGGATCGTCCCCGCAACGTAAGACATAGCCAGCCCGATCAGCGGCATCGCGCCAAACACCCATAGAAACAGCGGTAGAAAGAACCGCCAGTTGGCCAGCCCTCGCGCGATCTCTCCGCGCGCAATCCGCATGCCGTTCACCAGAAACAGCACGAATATCGCCGCGTTGGAAATGGCCTGCGCCTCGCCCCGCACTTCGCCGATGGCGGGCACGATGAAAGCGAGTGCGGTCGCAAGGACCAGCACCGCAATCATCGGGTCGGCAAACAGTGAAAGGCGCGCCATCATGACGCGCGCCCCTGCCCGCTTGATCTGCGATTGTCGAGCGCCCAGTGCTATCCCGGAACCTGTGAGTGTTACAGCCGAACCAGGCTGCCCGGCGCGAGCAGGCGGCGCTGCGCGTCAAACTGGGCAGCATCATCTGCGTGCCCCAGCGCGCGCGCGGCCTGCGCTCTCAACGAAAGCACTTCGAGATCATTGCCGGCGCCAAGCTGTGCGGCCGTATTGAGCAGAACCTCGACCCGCAGCCAATCTTCATCTTGCGCGCTTCGTTTGGCCAACAACAGCAAGGCCGAAGTGTTCTGCGGATCACCGGCGATATACCGGCTGAGCAGAACATCGGCGGCGCGGTTGTCACCGATTTGCCGGTAGGCGGCATAAATCTTGCGCGTCAGCGGCCATGAACGGCGCACTCTGGCAGCAACAGCATACAGTTCGAGCGCGCGTTCGGCATCGCCTGCACCCAAGGCCGTGTCACCTGCAAGCAGGTGAACATCGCCCGAATTGGGAAACCGGCGGAGCAATTGTTCGGCGCGGCTGCGTGCTTCGGCGGCGGCCCCGTTTGCTGCCAAACCGCGCAATTCCGCTGTCGCTGCGGGCAATGCAGCACCGCCGCCATTGCCATCAAGCACGATCTGCCCGGCTTCGAAGGCTTGCTGCGCGCGCAGGATATAGGAAATGGCGCGGCGGCGATCCCCCATCCTTTCCATACTGCGGCCCACCAGCATCACGAGATAAGGCGAGGCTTCAGGTCGCTCGGCATAGGCCGCGAACCGGTCAACCACTTCGCGGTCACGCCCGCCCAGCCACAGCCCGCGAGCGAGCAATTCGCTGACCCGCATATTGCCCGGTTGCAGCTGAGCCAGTTGCTCCAGCGTTGCGGCTGCGGTGTCGGCATTGCCTTGTTGCAAATCGACAATCGCATCCAGCATCATGGCCGCCGGAACGCCCTTGTTCCTCAGCCCGCTGCGCGAAAGCAGCGTGCTGGCCAGCACCGGATCACCGGCGCGCGCGGCCAGCACCGCCTGAAGGTAATGCAAGGGCGGATAGGTCGGCGCGATCTCGCCCAATTCGTGCACGACCGCCAACATATCCCCATACCGGCCCAGATCGCCCAGCGTCGCCGCATAATCTCCCAGAGCCTCGGCATTTTGCGGGTCTGCACTCACCGCCGCTTCGAACCATGGCAGCGATTCCGCCAGTCCATTGGCATCGCGCACCAATTGCGCGCGCATCAACAGCGCGGGAGCATATTGCGGGTCTAGCTGAAGCGCATGATCCGCAGCCTCGATAGCGATCAGATGTTCGCCGCCGCGAAACCGCAATTGGGCAATATCGACCCACAGGCCGGGGCTTTCTGGTTCCAGCTTCAGCGCTTCGTCATACAGCCTGCCCGCTTCGGCCAGATCTCCGCTGCGCACCGCCAACCGGGCGTCATCGATATATTCGAGGAATGTATCGCTGCCCGTCAGCGCGGAATTGCCGCTGCCGCCCTGTTCCGCCGAACAACCGACCAGCGCCAGCGCAGCGCAGATAACGCTCAGCTTACG
Organism: Qipengyuania sp. ASV99; assembly: GCF_047872805.1. Classification (NCBI taxonomy): domain Bacteria; kingdom Pseudomonadati; phylum Pseudomonadota; class Alphaproteobacteria; order Sphingomonadales; family Erythrobacteraceae; genus Qipengyuania; species Qipengyuania sp. ASV99. Next base: position 99,003 of record NZ_JBLQUK010000008.1, read on the forward strand.
CATGGAGATCATACTGCTTTAGCAGGTCATAAAGCGTCGGGCGGCTGATCCCCAACATCTTGGCGGTGCTGGAAATATTCCCTTCGCTGCGCGCCAGAGCATGGCGAATGATGCGCCGGTCCGATTGTTCGCGCGCGGCCTTCAGATTGAGGACGTCTTCGTCCTCGTGCGTGTCCCCGGCAAAGTCGAGATCGTCTGCATTCACCAGCTTGCCATCAGCCATGATGACCGCGCGCTTCACCCGGTTTTCAAGCTCGCGCACATTGCCCGGCCAATCATGCGCATCAATCGCGGCGAGCGCATCGGGGGCAAAACCGGTGACAGACGGGTTCATCTCCTTGGCGAACCGTTTGAGAAATGCCCTGCCCAGCAGCACGGCGTCGCCGTGGCGTTCGGCCAGGCCGGGGATACGCACTACGATTTCAGCAAGGCGGTAAAACAGGTCTTCGCGGAATGAACCGGCACCGATCATGGTTTCAAGATCCTGATGCGTGGCGCAAACGATCCGCGTATCGACCGCAATGGTCTTGCGCCCGCCAATCCGTTCAATGGTGCGTTCCTGCAGAAACCGCAGCAATTTCACCTGAAGCTGGAGCGGAATATCGCCAACTTCATCCAGGAACAGTGTTCCGCCATCGGCGCATTCGATCTTGCCTTCGGTGGTCTTGACCGCGCCGGTAAACGCGCCCTTTTCATGACCGAACAATTCGCTTTCGAGCAGGTTTTCCGGGATCGCGGCGCAATTGATCGCCACAAACGGTCGGCCCGCCCGGTTGCTGGCATCATGCAGCCCTTTGGCCAGCAATTCCTTGCCCGTTCCGCTCGCACCCAGCAGCATGACAGAGGCATTGGTGCTGGCCACGCGCTCAATCGTGCGGGCAACCTTGACCATTTCCGGCGCGCCCGTGATCAGGCGGCCGAGCACGGTCTTGTCTTCGCTCGCATGCGCAACCAGACGGCGGTTTTCTTCCTCGATCTGATGCAGGTTGAAGGCCCGCCGCACGATCAAGCCCAAGGCGTCGATATCGACCGGCTTTTGATAAAAGTCATACGCGCCGCGCTCAATCGCCTGCAGCGCGCTTTCGCGCGCGCCGTGGCCGCTGGCAACGATAACCTTGGTGTCGGGCTTCAACGTCATAATCGCGTCGAGCACGGCGAAACCTTCGCGAGTCCCATCAGGATCAGGCGGCAAGCCCAGATCCAGCGTCACCACAGCGGGCATTTCGCTTCGCAAGGCATTGATCGCGCTTTCGCGGTCGCCCGCGATCACGACCTCAAAATCGTCATAGGCCCATTTGAGCTGGGCCTGCAGGCCTTCGTCATCCTCGATCACGAGCAGAGTGGGTTTCTTGTCGGCCATTATGCGACCTCTTGATGGTTGGGAGTCATGGGGTACTCGCGTAGTCGTGCTGCCTCGGGGACGGGCAAGGTTACGCTGAAACGGGTGCCGATGCCTTCGCGCGTTTCGACACTGATCCGGCCGCCCATCGCCTTGATCAACTCGCGCGCTTCAAATGCGCCGATCCCGAACCCGCCCTGTTTTGAGGAAACAAAGGGTTTGAACAAACCGCTGCGAACAAATTCGGGGGACATGCCTGTGCCCGAATCCACAATTTCGATGTGGCCGACCAGGCCTTCTGCACTGACGCTTAGATATACTGCGTCTTCGGGCCCGCTGGCGTCAATTGCGTTCTGCACCAGATGGATCAAAGCCTGTTCGAGGCTTTCGGTGTCGGCCAACACTTTGACTGGATCGAAACGGGTCACGCGGACCGGGTGCCCGCCTTTGAAACGCGCCTCGATTGCCGCTGCAATGGCCGATAGATCGACTTCGCGCACTTGCTGCGTCTGACCCGCTCCATAGCGGCTGAGCCGCGCCAGCAAAGCGTTCAGCTTTTCAGAGGAATTGCGCAAAGTCACCAACATGTCGGCGCGAAATTTGGGATTGTCGGCGTGTTTCTGAGCGTTGCCAGACAGCAGCGAAATCTGGCTCGCCAAATTCTTGATGTCGTGCATCACAAACGCCATGCGGCGGTTGAACTCGTCAAACCGGCTCGCATCCATCAGCGCCTGTTGCCCTGACTGTTCGGCAAGATAGCTGGCAAGTTGTTGGCCGACCACGCGCAAGAGGTCGAAATCTTCCCAATCAAGCCGCCGCTCAATACGCGGGCGCGCCAGCACGATTGCGCCCACCAACCGATCAAAGTGAATGAGCGGCACCAAGGCCCAGGCATCATCGGCTTCGCTCAGCCAAGGGGGTACATGTTTCAGCTCGCCGTGATGGTCGATCCCGCTGCGAACCTCATCAAGGTCCAGAATATGCGCGTGCTGTTCCAGTAATCCCGACAAGGCATAATCGCCCGCAGCCGCTGGCACTTCGATCGTGGCCCAGTTCCAACGCGCAGTAAGTTCCAGTTGAGCCTCTTCATTGGGAGCCAGCAACAGCCCCGCAGGGCTGTCGGTGATGTCCGCAATCGCCTTGATCGCGCGTTCATGAAGACTGGTATGCAGACTGCTGCTGGTGCTTGCTCCGTGTCCGACTGTGCGGGTGAAGCGCAGCCATTCCTCGCGGTAGTCATAGCGATGCTGAAACAGATGTTTGATCGCAGTAACCCGAAGCCACCCTCGCACCCGTGCCGATGGCAACCACGCAACTGCCGCGACCGCCCCCAGCACCAGAAAGATCACCTGGCTGGCGCGGGCAATATCGCCGCCAAGCAATGCCAGCGACCGCGTCACCAGCACCATCACCAACAGATAGCTGCCGATGACCAGCAATGAGAGCGACTGAAACGTCACCGCGCGCGAAGGGCGGAATTGCAAACCGGCGCTGGCGGCATTCGCACCAAGAGCAATCAGCCCCGCCATGATCCCCGCCAACAATCCGCGCAGACCCACCAATACCGATGGATATTCCCCGCCGAGATAGGCGATGGTGAACAGGTTGAGATCATAGGCAAACAACCCTGCCAGCGCGATCCCGCTCCATTGGATGATCTTGCGTGAAGAAGCTGCGGCCCCGGCATAAAGATTGTGCAGCAAAACCAACGCGCCAATGGCTACCAGCATATTGAGCAAGGTGCCCACTTCAAATGTGATTTGCGCGATTTCTGGGATGAATCCGGCTTGAGCATGCACCACCAGCAGGACCGGTTGCATCAATTGAACCATTGCCAGCGCAAAGATCACCGGGCGCGTTGGCTTTAGGCTTTCATCGCGCCCGTCTGCGGAGAACAGCCGGAAAATGACCGCAATCAGCGCCAGATTGCGCAAGGTTGCGGCAATCTCGATAGCGGCCGAACCGGGGCCAAAGGCGACCGATGCCGCGCACCAGATCGCAATCGCTGCGCATGCCGCCAGCGCCGCGCCGCGATCCGGCCTATCCCGGTCGCCAAACCGCGCGATCCACAAACCCGCGCAGCAGCTTAGCACCGCCCCTGCGAGATAGCAGACCAATGCCGCGTAGGGAGCCAGACCCGAGAACCCAGTCATCACCGCGCGCCCTCGGGCCACAGGATGACCCGCACCGTTTGCAGCAGAATCACGAAATCGAGAAACGGCGTGTAATTCTTGGCGTAATACAGATCATATTCGAGCTTCTTGCGGCTATCCTCGTTGGATGCGCCATAGGGGTAATTGATCTGCGCCCAGCCCGTAATTCCGGGTTTGACCATATGCCGTTCGCCGTAGAAGGGGATTTCCTCCTGCAGGCTATCGACGAATTGCGGGACTTCGGGCCGCGGCCCGACAAAGCTCATTTCGCCTTTCAACACGCTCCATGTCTGCGGCAGTTCGTCGATCCTGACTTTGCGGATAAAGCGCCCGACGCGGGTGATGCGCGGGTCGTTTTCCTCTGCCCATTTTGCCCCGTCCTTTTCCGCATCAATGCGCATCGAACGCAGTTTGATGAGGTGGAAGGGCTCACCGAACAAACCCACGCGCTCTTGCCGGAAAAACGCCGGTCCCTTGCTGTCCAGCTTTACGATGGCGGCAAAGATGGCGATGATCGGGAATGTCAGCAGTAACAGGATGACGCTGGCAGTGATATCGAACACCCGTTTCAGGGCGCTCGAAAACAACCGCCCACTGGAAAAACCGTCTGAAAATATCAGCCAGCTGGGATTGACCGTGTCCAGATCGACCCTGCCCGTTTCGCGTTCGAGGAAGCTGGAAAAATCGTTGACGTGCACGCCCTTGGTCTTGATCCGCAGGAGATCGCCCAGCGGCAGCGAATTGCGCCGCTCTTGCAAGGCAAGGACAACTTCGCTGACACCCAAATTCTCCACGAACCGGCCCAGATCATGGATCGCCTCGCGCGAGATGGCTTCTTCGACCACTCGTTCTGGTTCACCCATGGCGATGTAGGAAACGATCGCGAAGCCGGCTTCGGGCCGGTCGCCCAGTTCGCGCAGGCGCTGCGCCCGGTCGCCTGCTCCCAGCACCATGACCCGCCGCCGAAACGCCGAAGAGCCCAGAAAACTGTTGAGCAGCAGCCGGTCTGCGACCAGCACCAGCACCGCAAATCCCATCGAATACAGCAAAGTTGAGCGCCAGAATGTGTCGCCCGGCAAGATCCAGTCGATCGTCGCCAATGCGATAATGCCTAGGCTGATCGCCACCAGCAACCGCGCGGCTGCAAACCGCAGGCTGCGCAGGGCATATGGGCCGTATACGCCCACCGCTATCATCGCCAACCAGACGATGCCCGCCGATCCGACCAATGGGACCCAGCGATCCTCAAACTGCCCCGGATCCATCCCGATCTGCGAGGCGCGCACCTGCCATGCAAGTTCGCTTGCCAGCACCAGCAGGGCAAGATCAAGCAGGCCGAGCAGCAGCACGCCGTGGGGAATGTAATGCTTGAACAACCGGATCATCGGTGCGGATCGACCTTAAACTAAGGGTTCTTGCGACGATGATGTAAACCCGAGAGCTTAAGTGTCGGTAAATTTTACAACGCTGATCAGAGGCGCTGATTTCTGCGTGTCTGCAAAGTTAATCACGCCTTAGCCTTTAAGGTCAGGCCTCTCTTGTATCGGCCCGCATCGGTGCCAGTCGCGGCGGTGCCGGGGTCAGACAATCCGCCCGACCGCAGCGCGGGCACCCCACGCCCAGTGGCACCGCGTCCTGCGGATCGAGCGACACTCCCCGCGCATGGGTAAGATCGCCGGCAAAGCGCGCCTCGATCCCCAGCACGATTGACCGGCGCGCCGAACAAGCCGCGCCGTCAACCTCGATCGTGCGGGCAATCGTGAACCAGTGACGCTGCGCGGCCTCGCCTTCGCCAAAAGTAACCGCCTGCATCAACATTGTGCCGCGGCTTTCGAACGCGGCATAGGGCGCCCACGCGGGCCAGCGCGCGCCATCGAGGGGATAGATCGCACCGCTCGCTCCTGCGCTGAAATGGACCATCCGGCCGGTGCGTCCGAACCTTGCACTGAAGAACGGCAATCCGCGTTCGCCCACGCGTTGCAAGGTCGTCAGGCGCTGCGCCAATTGATCGAAACTCACCGCGAACCGGCGTTGCAGCACCGCAAGGTCATATCCGGTCTGCTCGCACGCCCGCAGAAACCGGCGATACGGCATCAACAACGCCGCCGCGACGTAATCGGTGATATGTTCGCGGAACCGGTCGCGCGCCTCTGGCGATGACAGCTTGGCCCCTGCCACGAGCGTTTCAATGGTGTCGCGCTGTTCTAGGCTACCGACCTGACGGGCAATCTGGAATCGCCGCGCGGCACCGGGTAACATTTCCGAGACCTGCAATTGACGGGCATGCAGATCAAGCCGATTGACCAGTCCCGGCATCACCTCTGCAGGAAGCACACGCACCGATAGGCGGTGTTTTTCACGCAGCCTTTCGATCAAGGCCGCGCTGATGTCCCCGCGCGACAGCCGCAATTCGTCGGCAAGATCCTCTGCGGCATGATCGAGATCGGCAAAGTGGTTCTGCCACCGTTCAATAGCCTGCCGTGCTTCGCCCACGGGATCATCGCTACGCTCTATGCCGGGATGCGAATTGTCATAAAGCCGCGCAAAGGCCGCCGCCGCCTGCGGTGCGGCGGCCAAAAATTCCTGCACCTCTTCCCGATCAATCCCGAGATCAGCAAAGCGTTTGTCCGCCATTCGCCGCGCAAGGCCATCGACACCGCCAATCGCTTCATCTTCGCGCAGGCTGCGCGGGTCAAAGTCATAGCGTTCGATCACTTGCACCAACACTCGCGCAGAAAGCGGGCGCTGGTTGCGTTCGATCAGGTTGAGATAACTGGGACTGATACCCAGCGAAGCCGCCATTGCAGCCTGAGTCAGCCCTTCGCGTTTGCGCAGGCGGCGCAGCGAGGGGCCAGCAAGGAGAGCGTTCTCAGGCATGGTCGGTCTTGTAACTATCTTTACATCATTACACAAGATGTGCCGTAATTGCGGCGATAGAGACAAGATATTCTGTAATTTTTTCTGTTACGCTGCGCTGCACCATGCAAAGAGCGGGCATTACCTCCCCTCTCAAGCAGGAGCCAAACATGACTTACCAGAACACTGTCGCCCAGATGCAGCAGCTTATCACCGCCAACGGCCCCAGCTGGAGCGCAATCGACTCCGAAGGTGCCGCACGCATGGTGATTCAGAACCGGTTCCGCACTGGCCTTGATATTGCCAAATACACCGCGAAGATCATGCGCGCCGATATGGAGGCATATGATGCCGATCCCGCAGCCTACACCCAGTCGCTGGGGTGTTGGCACGGATTTATCGCTCAGCAGAAAATGATCGCGATCAAAAAGCATTTCGGCACGACCAAGCGGCGCTATCTTTACCTTTCCGGCTGGATGATTGCGGCCTTGCGGAGCGAATTTGGCCCGCTGCCCGACCAATCCATGCACGAAAAGACCAGCGTGCCCGCGCTGATCGAGGAGCTCTACACCTTTCTTAAGCAAGCCGATGCCCGCGAACTTGGCGGCCTGTTCCGCGCTCTCGATGCTGCACGCGATGCGGGCGACGAGGTCAAGGCAAAGGATCTGCAAAACCAGATCGACAATTACGAAACCCATGTCGTGCCGATTATTGCCGACATTGACGCCGGGTTCGGCAATGCCGAGGCTACCTATCTGCTCGCCAAAAAGATGATCGAAGCCGGTGCCTGCGCGCTCCAGATCGAAAATCAGGTTTCGGACGAAAAGCAGTGCGGCCATCAGGACGGCAAGGTCACAGTGCCGCATGAGGATTTCCTGCAAAAGATCCGCGCGATCCGCCACGCCTTCCTCGAAATGGGAGTTGAGGACGGTATCATCGTCGCGCGCACCGATTCGCTCGGTGCTGGCCTGACCAAACAGATCGCCTTTTCGAAAGAACCGGGCGATCTGGGCGATCAATACAACGCCTTCATCGATGCAGAGGAAGTTGATCCGGCCAACATCACCAATGGTCAGGTTTTCATCAGCCGTGATGGCAAATTGATGACGCCCAAAAGGCTTCCTTCAAACCTCTATCAATTCCGTGCAGGCTCGGGCGAAGACCGCTGCGTGCTCGATTGCATCACTTCTCTGCAGAATGGCGCCGATCTGCTCTGGATCGAAACCGAGAAGCCGCACGTCCAGCAGATTGCCGGAATGGTGAACCGGGTGCGCGAAGTGATCCCCAATGCCAAACTGGTCTACAACAATTCGCCTTCATTCAACTGGACCCTCAATTTCCGTCAGCAAGTGTTCGATACTTGGGCAGAATCTGGCAAGGATGTGTCCGCCTATGACCGCGCTGGTTTGATGAGCATCGATTACGATGGCACCGATCTCGCTATCGAAGCCGATGAGAAAATCCGCACGTTCCAGGCGGATGCGGCGCGGCATGCGGGCATTTTCCATCATCTCATCACATTGCCGACCTATCACACCGCGGCGCTGTCCACCGACAATCTCGCGCGCGAGTATTTCGGCGAGCAGGCCATGTTGGGCTATGTCAAGAATGTTCAACGCGAAGAAATCCGCCAAGGGATCGCCTGCGTGAAGCATCAAAACATGGCTGGCAGCGATCTGGGCGACGATCACAAGGAGTATTTTGCCGGGGAAGCCGCGCTGAAAGCGGGCGGCAAGGACAACACCATGAACCAATTCGCCGCAGCGTAACCACGTTGGAGAGGGGTTCCCGCAAGCTATGACAATTGTGAACCAATTGCAGGGCTTGCGGGAACCTGACATTCCCCTCATTAGCTTCATCATTATCCCTTCAGGAGAGAGACAATGAGCGATACCGACACATCAAGCCGCGAACCTTCGCGCGCCCGCGCGCTGCTTTCCACCGCTGATATGAAGCTGCTGCGCCGCGCGCTCGAAAGCCATGCCCGCGCCACCGAAGACCGCGACGAACTGGCCAAGATCAACGCGCTGCACCACCGGCTCGGCACCTACGTTCCGGACGGCAAATAAGAAGCCGATTCATCGCAGTTTGCGCCCGTTCTCCTGGGGAGGAGAATACGGCCGTCGGATGCGGGCGAACGCCCCCTTCCGGCGGCCGTAACCTTGTGCGCGGTTAACCGCCGCTTTTGGGCATGAGGTCCAATGTCGCCGCGGTCAGTGCCTCCGTCGCCGTGGCGATCACCACTGGCGCATCGGGCGCCCAAAATGGCGAATGCAGGCTGACGAGTTCGACCTCGCCGCGCTGCGACGCCTGATATTCGTCCATCGGGACCCCGCCGACCCAGAAGATCAGCGATTCGACATTTTCCGGGTCGGCGCGGTGGAACTGACCGAAATCCTCGCCGCCCATTACGCTTGGCACTTCGAACACGCGCCCTTCGAAGCGCTCCGACAGGCCTGCCATCACCGAAGCGGTCATTTCCGGCGTGTTGAACGTCGATGGCGTGTAGGGATCCTGCACCGTCACCACCGGCAGCTTGTCCTCGGGCATCCCCGCTGCCATTGCCTCCGCCCGCGCGATCCGCGCGATCCCTTCGAGCAGCGAGGCACGCACTTCGTCGGTGTAACTGCGCACGGTGATCTGCAAATGCGCTTCGTCGCTGATGATGTTGTGCTTTGATCCTGCGCGGAAGCTGCCCACGGTGACCACAGCGGAATCGAGCGGGTTGAGCTCGCGGCTGACCAGCGTTTGCAGCCGGGTCACGATATGCGCGCCGATCACCACCGGATCTTTGGTCGTGTGCGGATAGGCGCCGTGCCCGCCAATGCCCGGAATCACCACGTCGACGCTGTCGACATTGGCCAATGCATATCCCGAAGAGTAACCGATCAAACCCGCAGGGGCCTGAGCCGCATCGTGAAATGCGAGCACATAGTCAGGCTTGGGGAACCGGGTGTAGAGGCCATCGGCCAGCATCGCCAGCGCGCCCTCGCCGGTTTCCTCTGCCGGTTGCAGGATCATCACCAAAGTGCCCGACCAATCGTCCTTGCGCTCTGACAGCAGCTGCGCCGCACCGATCCAAGCTGCCATATGCGTGTCGTGACCGCAGGCATGCATCACCCCGGTTTCCTCGCCGGTCGCAGGCACCGCCGTGCGGGTCGAGGCATAGGGCAGTCCGGTCTGCTCAACCACCGGCAGGCCGTCCATGTCGGCGCGCAGCATCACGGTTGGCCCTTCGCCATTGCGCATCACCGCAACCACACCGGTCTGCCCCACGCCCTCTGTCACCTCAAAGCCGAGCGCGCGAGCGCGCGCGGCCAGTTTGGCGGCGGTCTCATGCTCCTGAAAGCTGAGTTCGGGATTGGCGTGAAGATCCTGATACAGCGCCACCAGTTCAGGCAAGTCTTCCATCACCGCGCTGCGCAGGCCGTCCGCGTGATCCTCTGCATGCACCGGCGCAGCCAGCACCATCCCCATTGCAGCGCTCGCTGCCAGAACCCGTTTAAGCATCGCTATCTCTCTCCCTGTTGCGGGTTGCCCTGACACACCTGACACATTGTCCCGGTGGCGAACTCCCATCCTTCGTCAATCGCCATTAAGACCGGTGCAATGGCAGGGTCAGTGTGGCGTAAAACCATCATGCCGATGTCATGGCATATTTGCGCCGTGCAGGAAAATCGCAGCCCATCAATCTACAGACCATAAAACAGCACCAGCAAGATCGACAGCGTCGTCACCATCAACGCCACCAGCGGCACACCCGTGCGAATGTAATCGGCAAATTCATACGAACCTTCGGCCATGATCAGCATATTGGTCTGATAGGCTATCGGGGTTGCATAACACAGGTTGCAGCCGAACAGCACTGCCAGAATCAGCGGTTCGGGAGGCATGCCAAGCTTAGTGGCGATGCTGAACGCAATCGGCGTGCCGACGGTTGCAGCGGTTGCATTGGAAGCAAAATTGGTGAGCAGCGTGACAAACACCATCACTGCCGCCAAAACCAAAGCGGGCGGCAGGAACACCAGTCCCAGCGATAGAGTCTCGCCCAGCCAACTCGCGGCCCCGCTTTCCAGGATGATCCTTCCGACTGCTATACTTGCCGCGACCAGCACGATGACCTTGGCCGACAGCGCCCGGCCTACACGGTCAAATTTGACGCAGCCGGTGACAAACATCAAAATCGCGCCCGCCAGCGCCGAAATCGCAATCGGCAGAAAGCCAAACGAGGCCAGCGCCACCGATCCGCCCATAATGACTGCCGAAATGACCGCCTTTGATCGCCGAGGCAGTTCGCGTCCGCCTTCGAGCATCAACAGGCTGTCGCTGCGGGCAAAGCTTTGCAGGTCTTCCAATATCCCCATGACCAGCAGCACGTCGCCTTCTGAAATGCGCAGGTCGCCGCCTTCGGAAAATTGGTCCTTTTCTCCCAACAACCTCTCAGGACGGTGGATGCCCAGCACCGCCACGCTATACAGGTCTGCGATGCCAGAACTGGGCAAGGTCCGCGAAATCAGCCGCGAATCCGCCGTAACCGTCATCTCTACAACCATCACATCCTCTCTCTTCGAAGTGGATGTGCGTTTGATCCGGTCCAGCACCCAGCTTGGCGCAAGCTCCCCGCGCAGCACGCGGGTGGCATCCTCTAGCGCCTCGTGAGTGCCGGAAATATGCAACCGCTGTTGCGGTTGAAGCGCGCCCGGTGGCGGATTGTGAAACGTGATATTCTGCGGCAATTTGTCACGGATCGCCGACAGTTCGGCACCCGCCAATATGCTTTCGGCGCCCACCCTCAGACGCGTTTGAAACATCCGCCGGTTGCTGTCTGCGGCAACGCTGTTGTCACCCAGTAATCGCGGCATCACAAGCCAGAGATAGGGCATCGCCACCAGCGCTGCGAGCAGCACGATCGGCGTGTAGTGAAACACCCCCATCTGCGGCTGCCCCAGATCGACAGCAATCGAGGTGACCAAAATATTCGTCGAGGTGCCGATAGTGGTCGCCATCCCGCCGATCAGCACCGCTGCATTGAGCGGGATCAGGGTCTTTGATGCTGGCATTGCTCCTTTAGCCGCCAACCCCACAAAAATCGGCAGCAACAGCACCAGCACCGGCGTATCATTGACCGCCATCGATAGCGCAAATGCGATCAGCAGCGACACCAGCAGGCCCAGTTTCAGATTGAACTTGAATACAGTTTCCAGCAACCGCGCCGCCGGTTCGAGCGCGCCGGTGACCACCAGCCCCCGGCCCATGATCATCAGCGCGCAGATCGTAATCAGCGCGTAATGGCCAAACCCGCCAAAGGCGAGCGCAAGACCATCGGTCGGCTTGTTCCCTTCGAGCGGGAAGAAATACAGCCCCACGGCGATCACCGCGATGGTCAGCAGAGAGACGATTTCCACCGACAAACGCCCGCGCGCAAACGCCACGAACATCGCGGTCGTAACAGCCATTGCGGCGATGGCATGGTATGATGGAATTTCTAGCATGGTGCCTGCGATGATGATGTCTCAATTCGGGCGAACAAAGGCAAGCGGTTTGCGGTCAGGACCTAGCGCGTCCGCTGCTTGGCAATCGCTGCATCCTGCCGGTCGCGCGGGTCTGATAGCGGATCAAGCACCCGGCCCTGAGTAAGCCACGATATGCCAAAGGCGGCAAGGATCACCGCTTCCATCCAGAATGTCATACTGCGTGCGTTCCACCAATCACCAAACACCAGATCGCCCACGCCGATGGCAATCGCGCTCACCGCGATGATAACACCGGAAGTGCGATAAATCACATTGCGGCGACGCTTGGCCGGGGTCAGCGCCGGTTTTTCACCAGCGGTATCCATGGGCACTTTGGTGAACACGAACAGGCAGAAAAACGCCAAAATTGCAAACAGGATACCCGCCGCGCCGGCATGAACCCAATATCCGGCTTCGGGATAAATCGCCGCGCCGCTGGCGACGATCCAGCCATCCATCGGCACCAGCGCCACCGCAAATGCGGCAAACCCGGCAATCGTCGCCAATTGTGCGACCTTGGGTGACCAACCGCGATAGGCCATCAACAGGGCTCCGATAGCGATCAGGCAACCGACAAAGAAATCCCCGAGCACGATGGGTTCGTAATAATAGCCCGACAGCGCGGTGCGAAACTCGCCCAGCGCCAGCCCGCCCAGACCCAGCACAACCGGCATACCCAGTGCGATCACTCCGACAATCCGCGCCAGTCTGCGCTGATCGAAGCGCAATTTCGGATCGCTCGCATAGGGGTAATCTTGCGGCGGTTGATACCGCGCAGGGCCAGTTTCAAAGGGGATTTCCATCCGCTTCGGAATAGCGCAACTGCTGCGCTGCTCAAGCGCTATCGCTCAGGCGCATGAGCCTGCGCGCCGGTAACGCGGGGATGGGAAAGAATGGTGCCCCTGGCCCGAATCGAACGGGCACTCCCGAAGGAATTCGATTTTGAGTCGAACGCGTCTACCAATTCCACCACAGGGGCACTGGGTGTGAGCGGCGCTGTTAGCGAGAGACGGCGCATCTCGCAAGCGCTCTACCGCAAACTTCCCGCCAGGATTTTGTGGAGACGCGAATGCAGCCCCTGGTTCGCGGCAAGAATTTGCTCCGAATGGATTGGATTGGACCGGCCGCGGTAATCGCTGACAAAGCCGCCCGCTTCGCGCACCAGCAGACATCCCGCGGCGGTGTCCCAGTCACTGAGGCCGCTTTCCCAGAAGCCATCAAACCGCCCCTGCGCGACATATGCGAGATCAAGCGAGGCCGCGCCCAGCCGGCGAATACCTGCGACCTCTGGGCCGATGGCGCCGAAAATGCGGCTCCATTCGGCAAAGTCGCCGTGTCCGGCAAAGGGAATGCCGGTTGCGATCAGGGCATCGGCCAGATGCGAGCGCGCCGAAACCCGCAGCCGCGCATCTTGCAACCACGCGCCGCGCGTCTTTTCCGCCCAATAGGTCTGATCGTTCACCGGGTGATAAATCACCGCAGCCGTGACTTCGCCCCAGCCCTTGCCATCGGGGCGCGGTTCCTGCACCGCGATGCTGATGGCGAAATGGGGGATTCCGTGAAGGAAATTGCTGGTCCCGTCGAGCGGGTCGATGATCCAGCGCGGTTTGTCGGGATCGCCTTCGATGATCCCGGCTTCTTCGAGCACAAAGCCCCAACCGGGCCGCGCCATAGTCAGTTCATCGTAAAGTGTCCGCTCTGACCGCATATCGGCCTTGGAGACAAAATCCGCAGGGCCTTTGCGGCTCACCTGAAGATGTTCAACCTCGCCAAAGTCGCGCCGCAACCGCCCGCCCGCCTTGCGCGCGGCGCGCTCCATCACGCGGATCAGGCCTGAAAACATCGACATTGGGTTTAGCCAGCCTTCCCGACATAGGATTGCTCGTAAACGTCCACCACGATTCGCGTGCCGGTGCCGATATGCGGGGGGACCATGATGCGCACCCCGTTATCGAGCACAGCGGGCTTGTAGCTGGAGGAGGCAGTCTGCCCCTTCACCACGGCATCAGCTTCGACGATGGTGGCTTCGATCTGGGCGGGCAATTCGACCGAGATCGGCTTCTCCTCCCACAGTTCCAGCTTCACTTGCATACCGTCCTGCAGGAACGCGCGCGCATCGCCGAGCAGGTCGGATGGCAGCGTGATCTGTTCATAAGTGTCCTGATCCATGAACACGAGCATCTCACCGTCTTCGTAGAGGAATTGATATTCCTGCGTATCAAGCCGCACTTTTTCGACCGTATCAGCGCTGCGGAAACGGATGTTGGTCTTGCGGCCATCCTGCAGGTTCTTCATCTCGACCTGCATATAGGCCCCGCCCTTGCCCGGCTGGGTGTGCTGAATCTTGGCGACTTTCCAGATGCCGCCTTCGTATTCGAGGATATTGCCCGGACGAATATCAACGCCGCTGATTTTCATGGATACTTGCTTTCCTGATAGCGAGGCGCGCGCAAATGCTGCCGCGCGGCCAGATAAGAGCGCGCCCAATAGCGGGTGATGCCGGGCACATCAAGCTTGCCCGAAAGCCGGGCCTTACCGCCTTCGTATTGTGGTTAACCCATTGGCCAGCCCCAATCTGCGATGCTAGGGGCCGCAGCGAAGAGGGAACCCCGCCCATGAAGACCATTCACATCGCGATTTTGACCGCATTTGCCGCCGGGATTGCCGCGACCGCGCCCGCCATCGGGAAGCAGGAAAATGCCGCCGCACCTGCGCCCCCATCGGGGGGGATGCTGCGCACTTTGCCGCACGGCACCTATCAATGCGCGCTGCCCGGCGATGCAGGCGGCGCGGCCTTTGTGGCGGTGGAGGAGCAAGATTTCCGCATCTTCACCGCCTCGCGCTATGAAACCGCAGACGGCGCGGGCACCTATATCCTGCGCGGCGACGAAGTGACCTTTACCCGCGGCCCGCGCAAGGGAGAGCGCTTTCGTCAAGTGAGCGAGAACCAATTGCGCAAGCTGAACGCGAACGGCGAAGACAGCGATCTGCTCTGCACAAGGCTGGGATCGGGATAGGGCTGGCGCGAACAGATCAATCGCGGTCAGCAACAGCAGCCCCGCGCTGCATCGCATCGCTAAAAGCCTTGATCGCAGCCGCTTCATCGCTGTTCCAAACCGCGCCCGACACCGCGAGGAAATCCGCTCCCGCCGCCACCAAAGGCCCACAATTCTGAGGGGTGATGCCGCCGATGGCAACGCAGGGGATTTCGAACAAATTGGCCCAGAATTTGATAAGTTCAGGCTCCGGCCGCTCGGCATCGCCCTTATCCTTCGTGGAGGAATCAAAGAACGCGCCGAACGCGACATAATCCGCACCAGCCTCACCTGCATCCATCGCCAGGTGCCGCGATGCGTGGCAAGTCACCCCGATCTGCGCATCTGGCCCCAGTTCGGCGCGCGCTTCGCGGGGGTCGCCGTCGCCCTGCCCCAGATGCACACCGTCCGCGCCCAAACGCTTGGCCAGCGCCACACTGTCATTGACGATAAAGGCCACGTCATGCGCCGCACAGATTGCCTGCAATGGCTCTGCAAGGGCGGCCGCCTCATGCTGATCCAGCCCCTTCACCCTAAACTGAAACGCGGTCACCAACCCTTTGCCAGCGACAAGCGCGCGTTCGAGCCGCTGCGGAAAATCGCCGCCCACATCGGGTGGGGAAATGAGGTAAAGCTGGGTCGCTATTTCGTTCATGGCGCGTCCCATAACGGCGTTAGCGGCTTATGCCAATCGGGCGAACTGTTCTGGCTTGGCACAGCCGGGATTCGCGCCGCGCTACGCCTTTCGGATCATGGTATATGAAATGTTAAGGAGAGCCCGCCATGATCCGGCCAAAGCGTTTACCCATGATTGCAACTGCATCCTTGGCGCTGGCCGCGTTGGGTGCCCCGATCACAGCCAATGCTCAATCCGATACCGAGCTGTATGTGGCTGGCCTGACATACGACATTGCGTTTTTCGAACGCGTAACGGTCGGCAGCATCGAACTGACCCCGTTTGGAATCGTGCGCGATCAACGCTGTGCCGATGCCCGGTTCTGCTACCGCCCCGAAGACATGCGCGTTTCGGTGGTGATGCACGACCGGGAATATCCGTATGAGGTGGTGCTGTTTCTGGGCCGTCCGGTCGAGGTGGATGGCGGCTATTTGATCCTGCACGATCCGGGCACTCGTCCGCGTGATCGCGGCGCGCTGCAATTGACCGAATACGCTTTGGATATCGAATTTATCCCCGCCCCGCCAAGGGACCGGCGGTCCCAGCGAGCAGAGCTGCCGCGCCCCTGATTATCAGGCCCTGATTATCCGGAACAACTCGCTGCGGCGATCTGTTCGATTGCCTTGCCCAGCACCTGATCAAATTCTGTGTCGGACTGACCCTTGCGCAAGTCTTGTAGAAGGCCGCGGCTGAAACTGGCAATCATTCCTGGGTTCTTGGCGAGCTGCGCGCAAGCATCGTCGGTTGAAAACCCGCCCGAAAGCGCCACCACGCGCAGCACCTTGGGATGCGCGGTCAAGCTGGTGTAATGGCCGGGACGCGCGGGGATCGACAGCTTGAGCATGACCTGACGCCCTTCGGGCACGCTATCGAGGCCCTTTTGAAGCGCAGCCAGCAGAATATCCTCACCCTCTGCGCGGTCGCCGGAAGTGATGTCATATTCAGGTTCGAGCATCGGCATCAGTCCGGCATCGGCGATCTGCGATCCGATCTCGAATTGCTGTGCCACAACCGCAGCAATTCCGTCTGGATTGGCGGATTTGATGACCGATCGCATTTTCGTGCCGAACATGCCGTTCGCCACCGCTTTTTCGAGCAGCGCGGGCAATTTGTCCATCGGTTGCATCAACTGGACACCATCGGATTCGTCCTCAAGCCCCTGATCGACCTTAATAAACGGCACGATCCCGCGCGCTTTCAGCGCATCTGCGGTAGGCTGGCCATCAACTTCGCTATCCATCGTCCGTTCGAACAGGATGGCGCCGATCACCTTGCCGCTGCCGAAACAGGGCGAGGTGATGACGCGGGATCGCATGGCATGAATGGCGGCGAACATCTGATCGTCGCCTGACCACTCGCCGTCATCGACTCCGTATCCGCGCAAAGCCTTTGGCGTGGAGCCTCCCGATTGGTCGAGCGCGGCGATAAAGCCCTGGCCGCTGGCAATCCGGGCGGTCATCTGATCATGATTCATGGCGGAATTGCGCCTTTCCATTATTCGTGAGGGAACGATATGAGCCGCGCTTTAGCCAGCGTGTAAGGCCCGATCAACCGGGGCGCAAATCACAGCTTTGCAATCCGCCGGATAATCCCCGTAAAGCTTAGTGCCGGTTTGCCATCGGCGGTGATCAGACCGCGCACAAATATCGTCTTGCCGCCGCCGCGCGTCACCTCTCCGCGCGCCTCGATCAGCGCGCCCGGCCCTGCCGCGCCAAGGAAATCGCCCGACAGGTTCATCGTCACCGCATTGCCGCCGTCGAGTTCATCGGTGGCGATGGCAAACAGCGCGAAATCGGCAAAGGTCATCAGGCACCCGCCATGCATGAAGCCCGCCCCGTTCATATGGCGTTGCTCCGCGCGAAAGGCGCTGAGATAGCTGCCGTCATCCTCGCGCCGCATGAAAAACGGGCCGGATCGGGTTTCATAAGGGTCGTGATTCCAATGGTGCCAGCCAGCAAATTCACCCGCGCGGTTTTCCACCGCATTGCCGTAACCATATTGAGTTGTCGGTTCTGTCATTCTCTCTGCCCGGTCCCGTCAACGCCACAATTGCAGAGCGCGGATCGCGTGGGACATTTCGCCGTCACCCCTCAGCGGCGCAATGCTCCGTTCGGCGAGCTTCCATTTGCGCTGCACCGCGCCCTTGCGCCATAGATCGGTGAACAGGAAAGCCCCGCTCCAATCCTGTCCATCGACTTTAAGTTCCAACTCTACATGGCCGGAAAACCACACCGATTTGTCATATTGCCGCGCGGTCATTTCGTGAAAGCGAAACCCGCCGAGCGCCAGCCTGCCCCGAAGCCCTTCGATCATGCTTGCCCGGTCTAGCAGCGCAGGCGGCGTGGTGCCGAACATGAACAGGCAATTTGCCGCGACCAGCGATTTGAATTCGCGCAGGTCGCGGTCCATCCAAGCCCGCAGAACGCGCGTCTCTAACACTTCAAAGAGGGGTTCAAGCGCTGCCATTTACGCCCGCAGCGCTGCAACGCCGGGAAGCTGTTTGCCTTCCATCCATTCAAGAAAAGCGCCGCCAGCGGTGGACAGATAGCTTACCTCGTCGGTCACGCCCGCCTGCGCCAATGCGGCGACGGTATCACCTCCGCCCGCGACGCTGATGAGCGAGCCTTCCTGCGTCAGCGCGGCAACGTGGCGGGCGAGTGCCATCGTGGCCGTGTCGAACGGCTCAGTCTCGAACGCACCCAGCGGGCCGTTCCACACCAGCGTTCGGCACGTCTTGAGCACATCGGCCAGCGCTTCGGTTGCTTGCGGACCAATGTCGAGGATCATCTCGTCCTCAGCGACTTCGTGGACGTTGCAACTCCGCAAGGATGCCGGGTTGGCGGCAAATTCGCGCGCGACGACCACGTCATAGGGCAGGTGGACGGTGCAGCCCGCGTGATCGGCGGTGTCCAAAATCTTCGAAGCGGTGCCGGTCAGATCGTGTTCGCACAGGCTTTTGCCCACGCCCACCCCGCGCGCAGCGAGGAAGGTGTTGGCCATGCCGCCGCCGATAATCAGATGCTGGACCCGGCCCACCAAATTTTCGAGCACCGCCAGCTTGGTCGAAACCTTGGCCCCGCCGACAACTGCGGCAACCGGCGCCTGAGGATTGCCGAGCGCGACGTCGAGCGCTTTCAATTCCGCTTCCATCGCGCGGCCCGCATAGGACGGCAGGAAATGGGTGATCCCTTCGGTGGTCGCATGCGCGCGGTGCGCCGCGCTGAAGGCGTCATTGACGTAGATGTCGCCATGCGCGGCAATCGCCTGAGCCAGGTTCGGGTCGTTGGCTTCCTCGCCCGGCCAGAACCGAGTGTTGTCGAGCAGGCCGATGTCGCCGCTGCGCAGGATACCGATGGATTGTTCAACCACTGGCCCGGCGATTTCGGGGATGAACATGATTTCCTTGCCCAGCACCGCTTCGACATCGCCGACCACCATGCTGGTCGAAAGCACACTGGACCGCATGCCCTTTGGCCGTCCGAAATGCGCGAGCAACAGCACTTTTGCGCCCTTGCCCGCGAGTTCCAGAATGGTTGGCCTGACCGCTTCGACCCGCAAGACGTCGGTGGCGGAGCCATCCTTCATCGGGAGATTGAGATCGACCCGGACCAGCGCCACCTGGCCGGTCAGGTCAGCAGGCAGATCATCGAGAGTTTTGAAGGCGGCCATTTTGCAAGGTCCCTTAAAGGAATTTCGCCATCACTCCAGCGGTGTCGATCATCCGGTTGGAAAAGCCCCATTCATTGTCATACCAGCTGACCACCCGCGCCAGCTTGCCCTCCATGACCGCAGTTTCGAGGCTGTCGATCGTCGAACTGGCCGGTTGATGGTTGAAATCGCTGCTGACCAGCGGTTGATCGGTGTAATCGAGCACGCCCTTCATCGCACCCTCGGCGGCGGCTTTGAGCAGGGCGTTGAGTTCATCGGCACTGGTGTCGCGGCCCGGCTGGAATACCAGATCGATCAGCGACACATTGGGCGTCGGCACCCGCACGCTCGACCCGTCCAGCTTGCCCGCCAGTTCGGGCAGCACCAGGCCGACCGCGCGCGCGGCGCCGGTGGTGGTCGGGATCATGCTCTGCGCCCCGCCGCGTGCGCGCCGCAAGTCGCTGTGGATCTGGTCCAGCATCCGTTGATCGTTGGTGTAGGAATGGATCGTGGTCATGAACCCGCGCTCAATCCCCACCGTGTCATTCAGCACCTTGGCCACCGGCGCGAGGCAATTGGTGGTGCAACTGGCGTTGGAAACAATCACGTCCTCGGCGCGCAGCACATCATGGTTTACACCGTAGACGATGGTCGCCGAGACATCCTTTGCCGGTGCCGAGATCAGCACCCGCTTTGCCCCTGCAGTGAGGTGCGGTGCGGCAGCGCCGTGGCTTTGAAAGAAACCGGTGCACTCCAGCACGATATCGACGCCCTGCGCCGCATGTGGGAGGTTGCCCGGATCGCGCTCCGACGTGACCGCAATCGACTTACCATTGACGATGATCGCATTGCCTTCGACTTCGACTGTGCCGGGAAAGCGGCCATGGGTCGAATCGTATTGAAACAGCAGCGCGTTCGACTTTGTATCGGCGAGATCGTTGATCGAAACCAGTTCGAGATCGTGATCGCTGCGTTCCAGAATAGCCCGCGCAACAAGACGGCCGATGCGGCCGAAGCCGTTGATTGCAACTTTGATAGCCATGAGGGTAAGTCCTACCTAGTTTTTCAATTTATCATGAATTTTCGGGACAATAGCGTCCGCTGTTAAACCGAAATGCGCGAACAAGTCGCTCGCCGGAGCGGACGCGCCGAATGTGTCGATGCCGATGTTGAGCCCGCTTCTTCCGGTGTAGCGTTCCCACCCCAGCGTGCTGCCCGCTTCAATCGAAACGATCAGCGTGTCGTCAGGCAGAACATCAGCTTTGTAAGCGCCGGATTGCGCATCGAACAATTCGGTGCACACCATCGAAACCACATCCGCGCCCACGCCGCTTTCTTCAAGCCGCTCGGCGCATTCCATTGCCAGCGCAACCTCGCTGCCGCTGGCCGCAATAACCACCTTACGCGCGTTGCTGGCGGCGCGCAGGCGGTATCCGCCCTTCGCACAGCGGTTGCTCGCCCCGGTCCATGCCTCATCGCCTTCACCGCGCAATTGCGGGAGGTTCTGCCGCGTCAGCGCCAGCACCGATGGCGTTTCAGCCGCGGCCAGCGCCAGCGCCCAGCATTCCGCCGTTTCAATCGCGTCGCAGGGGCGGAAGGTGTTGAGATTGGGGATCAGGCGCAGGCTCATCACATGCTCAATCGGCTGATGCGTCGGCCCGTCTTCGCCCAGCCCGATGCTGTCATGCGTAAGGACGTAAATCGCCCGGGTTTTTTGCAGCGCCGACAGCCGGATAGCATTGCGGCAATAATCGCTGAAAATCAGGAACGTCCCGCCATAGGGCACCACCCCGCCATGCAACGCCATGCCGTTCATCGCCGCGGCCATGCCAAATTCGCGAATGCCGTAATAGACATAGCGGCCCGAATAATCATCCGCGCTCATCGGCAGTGTCGAAGGCGTCTTGGTGTTGTTCGACCCGGTCAAATCAGCCGATCCGCCAATCATCTGCGGCAAAGCCTCGGTCAGCGGGCCTAGTGCCATTTCCGATGATTTGCGGGTCGCGACATTCTGCGGCGCTGCGGCGAGTCCGCGGATATGCCCTTCGATGGCCTGCGCGACATGGTCTGCGATATCACCCATCTGCGCCTCAAAAGCGGCGCGTTTTGGCGATGTGGAAAGCCGCTGCGCCCACGCGCCATGCGCCGCCGCACCCGCTTCGCCGGTGGCGCGCCAGTCGATCAGCACCTCTGCAGGCACTTCGAAAGGTGCAGCGTTCCAGCCCAATACCTCACGCGCGGCGGCGATCTCGTCTGCGCCCAGCGGCGCGCCGTGGGTTGCGCTGGTGCCTTGTTTATTGGGCGCGCCCTTTCCGATCACAGTCTTGCACGCGATCAGCGAGGGGCGCGGATCCGCTTTGGCCATTTCAATAGCGCGGTCAATGTCATCAAAATCATGGCCATCACAGCTGACGACATGCCACCCGGTCGCTTCATAACGCGCCTTCACATCTTCGCTGGTCGACAAATCGGCGCTGCCGTCGATCGTGATGTTGTTGTCATCCCACAGCACCATCATCCGGCCCAGATGCAGGTGCCCGGCCAGCCCGATGGCCTCGTGATTGATCCCCTCCATCAGGCAGCCGTCCCCGGCGATTACCCAGGTGCGGTGATCGACCAGATCATCGCCAAACACTGCATTCAGGTGCCGTTCCGCCATCGCCATGCCGACAGCCATCGCCAGCCCCTGACCCAGCGGGCCGGTGGTGCATTCCACCCCTTCGAGCAGGAAGTTTTCCGGGTGACCAGCGCAGGGGCTGCCAAGCTTGCGGAAATTGCGGATGTCATCCATCGTCGGACGCGCATAGCCGGTGAGATGCAGCAGTGAATACATAAGCATCGAGCCGTGCCCGGCGGACAGGACGAAGCGGTCGCGGTCGGCCCAATCGGGGCGCGCGGGATCAAACTTCACATGCCGCGAAAACAACACGGCGGCGACGTCAGCCATCCCCATTGGCATTCCGGGATGCCCCGAATTGGCAGCTTGCACAGCGTCCATCGACAGGGCGCGAATGGCGTTGGCCATCGGTTGGAGACGGTCAGCATTGATGCTCATGGCGCGCAAAGGCTCCTGTTGGGACACGCCGGGCGGCGCGGTCTGCGCGGATTCCGCGCTCGATTCGATCCCTTGGAAAAGGGTGCGCAATGCCCTTGCCGAGCCGCCCCCGCGAGGTCAACACTTGGACCGCTCGGTTCGATTGCGCAGCGTCATTTGCCGTTAGACGAGAGCACTTATCAACAGGTCCATCCAAGGCTTTGCGAAACGGTGCCAATTTGGTATTTCCCCTGTCACAATGAGCGTAGTTCGCATCGATCAGGCGATGGCACGCATCAACGCCGCTTTGGCGCGGATCGACGCCGCACGTTTGCAAAATCTTGCAGCAAAGCCGGAACCAGCCAATTCCGAAACAGTCAGCGCAGAAGGCCCCGGCTCCGCCCGGGTCATGGCGTTGGTCAATGCGCATGAGAAATTGCGTGAAGAAGTGGCTGATACGATTGGCGAACTCGATGCCCTGATAGAGGAACTCAAAGGGTGAGCGCCGCACCATGAGCAAGGTCAGAATCAAGGTCGGGCCGATGAATTATTCCATCGCCTGCGGTCCGGGAGAGGAAGAGCAGGTGTCCCGGCTCGGTGCGCTGATCGATGAACATTACGCCCGGCTTGGCGATGCCCGCGCCCCGCTGGAGGCGCAGAATGTGGTGTTTGCCGCGCTGTTCATGGCCGACGAACTGGCCGAAGCGCGCACCGCTGCGAACCAGGCTCGCGCCGAATTGACCGAAGCGCGACAGGAATTGCAACACGCCAAAGACGATGCCGCCAACGCCCTGCGCAAGGCGATCAGCCAGACCGATGAACACCTCGAAAAAGCTGGCGGCAAGAAGGCCGAACTGCTCGCCGAAATCGAAACCCTGCGCAAGGCGGAGGAGCGCGCGCGCAAGGACAATGCAGCGCTCAAGGCCGAGGTAGCCGAATTGCAGGACCGCGCGCGCCATCAACACGATCTGTTCGGCGGCCCAGCCGAAGATGCCGCTCTGTCACTGGCGCTTGCAGAAAAGCTCGAAGCGCTGGCCGTCCGGGTCGAAGCCGCAGCGAGCGGGATCGAGGCGCAATAATCGCTGGCTTTAGCGGGCATGGCTTGCACAGGGGTCAGCGGCGCACTAAGTCCATTGGCGGCGGGACTGCTCGGCACGAGCCATCGAAAATCCCTGGGGCTATAAGCAATCCTCGGGAGCTGTCCCTTCCTGGGTTCACGGGCCAATGCGTTCTTTCGGGAACGGACCCCTGGGATTCGGGTAAACGGCGCCCACCTGACTCTTCGGCGTCAGAGGATTTCCCGGCACCGACCCATAGTGGTTCCGTCACTCCTTTTTCTGTGCACCCCATCCGGGGCGCGGTATCCTCGCGCCTTTGGCGCTGCGGGCGGGCGGTCACCCTTGCGGCCCTTTGGGCCGATGCCCTTTTTCTGTGCACCCCATCCGGGGCGCGGTGTCCTCGCTCTCACGCCCTGCGGGCGCGTCGCTGCGGGCGGGCGGTCGCCCTTGCGGCCCTTTGGGCCGATGCTTTTCTGCGCACCCCATCCGGGGCCCGGGTTCTGGCGCTTGCGGGCTCGGGCCGTGATGCTTACTTCGCTGTGATGACCGCCCCTTGCACCAAATCCCAACTTCGCAAATCCCTGCGCGCCGCTCGGGTTGAGCATGTGGCGGATCTGGCCGAAGCGGTAAAGGGTCTGGTGTTCCATCGTCCGCCAGCCCCAATCCTCGCCAATATCGCGCCCGGTGCGGTCATCGGCCTGTATCATGCAGTCGGAGCCGAGGCCCCGGCGGACAACTATGCCCGGTTCTTCCACGAGGCCGGTCATACCATCGCCCTGCCCCACTTCGCCGCAATCGGCACCGCCATGCAATTCCGTCAATATAGCGACCCGCATGGGGGCAGCGACCTTTCCGCAGGGCCGTTCGGGATGGTGCAGCCATCCGCCGATGCAGCCGTGCTAACACCCGATGTTCTGTTTGTCCCGCTGGTCGGATTTACCGCCGACCTTGCGCGGCTGGGTCAGGGCGGCGGGCATTATGATCGCTGGCTGGCGGAACATCCGGGGCGCATGGCGATTGGGCTGGCATGGGACGTGCAACTGGTAGAAGCGCTCCCGGTAGAGCCACATGACGCGCCGCTGGATGCGGTTGTTACTCCCACTCGAATCTACGGTCTGAATTGAGGAACCGAACCTTGCGCGACACCCCGACCTGGCGAATTCCGTTTGGCATCATTGGTCTGTTCATGGCCTTGATGGTTTATGGCGTTGTCATTGCCCGGTATGCACCGGAAATTATTGGCGGGTGGCCGGGCCTCGCGCAGGCGGCGGTGTATCTGGTGCTTGGCCTGTTCTGGCTGTTGCCGCTCAAACGGTTTCTGATCTGGATGGAGACGGGCCGGTGGTCCGTTCCGACCGGTTCAGGGGACAAATCAGGCCAAGGCTGATCCGCTCGCTGATATCCCGATCAATCCGAATTGGTTCCCAAGTGGCGCGAGTGACGGGACTTGAACCCGCGACCCTCGGCGTGACAGGCCGATACTCTAACCAACTGAGCTACACCCGCGCATTACGGCGGCAGCGCCTCTTGGGAAGCAGCGCCACTAGGCCAGTGCATCGGGGCTGTCAACGCCCGCAACACCGCCCATGGCGCATTTTTTTGGACCTCAATCCGCCAGCAGCAAAGCCGGCGTTTCGATCAGCCGTTTGACCTCCTGAATATAACTTGCTGCGTCATAGCCATCGACCACGCGGTGATCGCAGCTGATCGAGATATTCATCAATTTGCGTTTCTCGATTCGCTCCCCGCCCATACCGTCGGAAACGAACATCGGGCGCTCGATTATGCGGTTGGGCCCGATGATCGCAACCTCGGGCCGATTGATGACCGGGGTCGTCGCCACCCCGCCCAGCGGACCAAGCGAGGTCACCGTCAGCGTCGATCCCGAAAGCTCATCCGATTTCGCCGAGCCATCGCGCGCGGCATTGGCAAGCCGTCCGATCTCACTGGCAAGCTGCCACAGATTGCGCGCCTGCGCATCGCGGATCACCGGCACCATCAAACCGCCATCGGTCTGCGTCGCCATGCCCAGATGCACTGCGCCGTGACGGGTGACGACGTTCGCTTCGTCATCATATCGCGCGTTGATCATCGGATAGGCTGGAATGACCTTGCAGAACGCCGTGATCAGCAGCGGGAGCATGGTCAGTTTCGGTCTGGACCCGCGCGCGCTGTTGAGGTCCGCGCGCAGCGCCTCCAGCGCGGTAACGTCGCATTCCTCGACATAGGTGAAATGCGGGATGTGGCGCTTGGCCGCGGCCATGTTCTGCGCAATCCGCTTGCGCAGGCCGATGACCTTGATCGCTTCATCCGCGCGGGCTTTGCCAGCGGGCGCAAACCCGCCGCCCGAATTATAGGCGAGGAATTGATCGAGATCGCCGTGGCGCACCCGGCCATCGTCTGCGGGCTTCACCTCGGCCAGATCAATCCCCAGATCGCGTGCGCGTTGACGCACGGCGGGGGATGCGAGAACTTTCTCTCCCCCTCCCGTTTGGGAGGGGGCCGGGGGGTGGGCTTCCGAGGATGCGGGGGATCCCGGGTTCGAGCGGGTGAGCGGTGCTGCCGGGGCTTTTTCCACCTTTACCGTGGCACCCCCATCCCCAACCCCTTCCCCCAAGGGAAGGGACTTTTCCCCTTCTACCTCATCTGGCACCTCATCCGGCACTTCGCCGTCCACTTCGACCACCACCAACATCGAACCGACCGCGATCGTATCGCCTGCCTCGCCCGCGACCGCGATCACTTTGCCGCTGACCGGGCTTTCGATGTCGATCGTCGCCTTGTCGGTCATCACATCGACAAGGTGCTGGTCCTCTTCGACGCGGTCACCGACCTTGACCTGCCATTCGACGATTTCCGCCTCGGCCACGCCTTCGCCCACATCGGGCATGTTGAAAGTGAAATTTGCCATGGTTTCAGATCATCCTCTGGTGCGTGTCCGCGCCGCAATCGGGGCCAGATCCGGTTGACACATTTGACACAGTGTCAACCTGCATTTTTCTGCCCAACCTTCTAAAATAAAACAATATTCCGTTCAAAAGCCAGCTTGACACTTCTCCAACACATTTTCGCGCCTTCGGTCTTTTTCCTTGGATCCGAGCTGACACGACCGGGGCCAAGTAGGAAAGTGATTTCGCTGCCGCCGCCCTACTCCGCCAGAATCTTGTCAATCGCCTCTCCGATACGGATCGGACCGGGGAAATAAGCCCATTCGAGACTGTGCGGATAGGGCGTGTCAAACCCGGTGACGCGCTCAACCGGTGCCTCCAGATGGTAAAAACACCTCTCCGTCACCAGCGCCGACAATTCCGCGCCAAAGCCGCTGGTTCGGGTCGCCTCATGGACGATCAGACAGCGCCCGGTTTTCTTTACCGAAGCCTCGATCGCCCCAATATCAAGCGGCACCAGTGTGCGCAGGTCGAGAATATCGGCATCCACGCCTTTGGCGCGGCACACCGCCTCTGCGACATGCACCATCGTGCCGTAAGCGATCACGGTCAGTTCCTCGCCCGCCGAAACATGCCGCGCCTTGCCCAGCGGCACCTTGTAATAGCCTTCGGGCACCACGCTGTCGGGGTGTTTTTTCCAGGGTTCGACCGGCTTGTCGTAAAAGCCGGTGAAGGGGCCGTTATAAATGCGTTTGGGTTCGAAAAATATCACCGGATCATTGTCTTCGATGCAGGAAATCAGCAGCCCTTTTGCATCATAGGGGGTCGCCGGGATCACCGTTTTCAACCCCGAGACGTGGGTAAAAATGCTCTCCGGCGACTGCGAATGGGTCTGCCCGCCAAAAATCCCCCCGCCAAAGGGGGATCGCACCGTCATCGGCGCGATATATTCGGTGGCCGAACGATAACGCAGCCGCGCGGCTTCAGAAATCAACTGATCGAGGCCGGGATAGATATAATCGGCAAACTGAATCTCGGGCACCGGGCGCAGGCCATAGGCACCCATGCCCACCGCCACGCCGATGATCCCGCATTCCGAAATCGGCGTATCGAACACGCGGGTCTTGCCGTGTTTCTCCTGCAAGCCAGCGGTGCAGCGGAACACGCCGCCGAAATAGCCGACATCCTCGCCCATCACGATCACATCAGGGTCGCGGGTCAGCATGATGTCGAGCGCTTCGTTGATTGCCTCGATCATGTTGATCCGGCGTTCTGCGGTCGCTTCAATGGGCGCGTCGGTTTTCGCGTCGGTGGTCGATGGGGCGCTCATCCGTAAGGCCTTTCGGTGCCGAATTTGGCGATCCGTTCGCGCGTGGCCTGCGCGGCCTGTTCTTCCAGATGCCAGGGCAGTTCCTCGAACACGTCTTCGAACATGGTGTGGAACGGATGGTGCAGACCGTGGCCAAGGATTCCGTTCTTCTCGGCTTCCTTGGTGGTCGCCTTGACCTCTTCGGCGCAGGCCTGATCCATCGCCGCCTGCCGGTCCTCGTCCCACTCACCAATCGCAATCAGGTGGTTTTTCAGCCGCATCACCGGATCGCCCAACGGCCATTCCTCGCGTTCCTGCGCGCTGCGATAGCCCGATGGATCGTCCGAGGTCGAATGCCCCTCTGCCCGGTAGGTGAAATATTCGATCAGCGTCGGCCCGTGATTGGCGCGTGCGCGGTTCGCCGCCCATTGCTGCGCGGCAAAACACGCCAGCGCATCGTTGCCGTCAACCCGCAGCCCGGCGATCCCATAACCCAGCGCGCGAGCGGCAAAAGTGGTGCGTTCCGATCCGGCGAACCCCGAAAAACTGCTGATTGCCCATTGGTTGTTGATAACATTGAGGATAATCGGTGCATTATACACCGCCGCAAAGGTGCAGGCGCTGTGGAAATCGCCCTCTGCGGTGGAGCCTTCGCCCACCCATGTCGCGGCAATCCGGCTGTCGCCCTTGATCGCGCTCGCCATCGCCCAGCCCACCGCTTGCGGGGTCTGCGTGGCGAGGTTGCCGGAGATGCTGAAAAAACTGTGCTCGCGGCTCGAATACATGATCGGCAGCTGCCGGCCTTTGAGTTTATCACCCTTGTTCGAATAGATCTGGTTGATCATTTCGAGCAGCGGGTATCCGCGCGCGATCAATATGCCCTGCTGGCGGTAGGACGGGAACACCATGTCGTCGCTGGCCAGCGCCATCGAAGCGGCAACGCTGGTCGCCTCTTCGCCGGTGCACTTCATGTAGAAACTGGTCTTGCCCTGACGCTGACCGCGGAACATGCGTTCGTCAAATGCGCGCACCATCGCCATATGGCCGAGCATGGTGCGCAAAGTATCGGGGTCCAGTTTCGGGTCCCACGGTCCATGCGCCTGATTGTCATCGCCCAGCACCCGGATCAGATCATAGGCGAGGTCCCTTATCTCGTCGGGCCGCGCGGCTTCATCGGGGCGTGGCTGTGCGCCTGCCTGGGTGATCGCGACATCGGCAAAATTGACTGGATCGCCGGGGCGTGAACGCGGCTCTGGCACATGCAGCGCCAGCGCCGGGCGATTGTCCCCGCTGTTTGCCGCAGCAGAATCTGGCGGATGGACCGGGCTGGCCATAAAACGCTCTCCCCATACGACCGCGCGGCCCAACGGGGCCTTGCAATCATTGCTTTGGAGTGAATTTTTATTTCAACACGCCGGTGCGGTCAAGCGTTCCTCGTGCTGCGCAATTAAACCGCAACGGGAGCCTTGATCGGTGGCATTGGCGCGTAATCATGCACCACAAAATCCTCGATCCGGTAATCGAAAATTGTTTCCGGCTTGCGGGTGATTTCCAGCACCGGATGGCCCTGCGGCTGGCGGGTCAGCTGTTCCTCGATCAGATGCGCGTGGTTCAGATAGAGGTGCACGTCGCCGCCCATCCACACCAGCTCGCCCGGTTCAAGCCCGGTCTGGTCCGCCATCATCCGGGTCAGCAGCGCCGCCGACCACAGGTTGAACGGCAGGCCCAGCGCGACGTCACAGCTGCGTTGATAGAGCAGGCAGTTGAGTTTGTTTCCGGCAACGTGGAATTGATAGGTCTTGTGACACGGCGGCAGCGCCATGCGGTCCAGTTCGGCCACGTTCCAGCCTTCGATGATGTGGCGACGGCTGCCGGGGTTGGTCTTGAGGCTATCGACCACCTGCGCGACCTGATTGATCCCCGGTCCGCGTTCATACAGCCCATCGGCGCGGTAACGGTAGGTCGGCCAGTCCACCCATTGCTTGCCGTAGACCGGGCCCAGATCGCCCCAGCGCAGCGCGAATGCCTCGTCTTCGGCGATCCGGTGAATAAAGGCGTCGAGCGTGATGTCCTCGCCCGTCTCTCTGACATAGGCGGCGTGCGGCCATTCATTCCAGATGTTGACCCCTTGCAGCACCAGCGGGCGGATATTGGTGTCCCCGGTGAGGAACCACAGCATCTCGCGCGTCGCCGTTTTCCAATACACCCGCTTGGTCGTCAGCAAGGGCATAGCACCGCCGCCAAGGTCATAGCGCAGCACCGTCCCTGCGATCGACCGCGTGCCGATCCCGGTTCGGTCGGCGCGCTGCGATCCGTTTTCCCAGATGTCCCGCATCAGCGCGAGATATTGCTGCTCGGGATGGTCCGCAGCGGGCAGAGTTATAGGAAGGGTCGTCGGGGATTCGAGCGTGGCCATCGGCAAACTATAGGCCGCAAATGCCCGCTTGCCACCCCGCCCATCCACACTTATACGCGCGCCCCTACCGCATGATGCGCAGGCATTGTCGCAATTGAGTCGGGAAGTAGCTCAGCCTGGTAGAGCACCGTCTTCGGGAGGCGGGGGCCGGAGGTTCGAATCCTCTCTTCCCGACCAGCAAACTCGGGAGGAGCCGTAACCCCTCCCAAACTCAGGTCACCACAGCCAGACGTACAGCCCCACCAGCGTCGCCGCAGTCAGCGCCGCGAGCGTGTTGAACAAGGTGTTGGTGGCAAAGGCGATGTCCCCCAGCTTCACCGTCCGCTCCTCATCTGGGGCGGCGGTCATGCGCGAAACCACCATTGCCGCGATCAGCGCGAGCACAAACACGCCCCAGATGCGGATGATGAACGGCACATCGGGCATCCCGAATTTCAGCAACACATTGACCGCCAGCGACCCGATCAGCGCGGTGAACGCCCCTGCCGCATTGGCGCGCTTGTCAAAGAAGCCCAGCAGGAACACCACCACGATCCCCGGCGCGATAAAGCCGGTGTATTCCTGCACGGTCTGAAACCCGCTTTCAAAGCCCCCGATGAAAGGCCGCGCCAGCACCAGCGCCAGCCCCATGGCGACAAACGCCGACACGCGCCCGACGGTCACGTAATGCGCCTCTGTCCGGTCGGGCCGCGCGGTGCGATAAAGGTCCATGGTGAATATCGTCGAGATCGAATTCATCATCGACGCAAGCGATGACACCACCGCCGCGATCAGCGCGGCAAACACCAATCCGCGCAGACCCGCCGGGGCAAACGCCATCAACTCACCGTAAGTGCGGTCCGATTTCTCTGCCAGCGCATCGCCATTGAGAATGCCTTGCTGCGCCAGAATGACCGCCGCAATCCCCGGCACCACCACGATGAACGGGACGAGAATCTTGAGGAAAGCAGCAAAGGCCAACCCCTTTTGCGCCTCGCCCAGGTTTTCCGCGCCAAGCGCACGTTGAATGATATATTGGTTGAAACCCCAATAGCTGAAATGCAGCACCCACAGCCCGCCCAGCAGCGTCCAGATGCCCGGCAGATCCGAATAGGCGGGATGTTCCGGTTCGAGGATCATCTCGAAATGGCCCGGCATTTCCTGCAGCAGATAGCCAAATCCGGCAATCGCCCCATCGGCGGGCAGCGCATCCAGCGCAAACCACGTGATTGCCAGACCGCCCAAAATCAGGATCACGACCTGAATAATATCGGTCAGCGCAACCGCTTTCAGCCCGCCGTAAAGCGAATAAAGCGCGGCAAAACTGGCCAGCGCGAACATGCAGGTCATGACGCTCCACCCGGTCAGCGATTGCACCGCCAACCCGCCCAGCCACAGCACCGTGGTCAGATTGACCGCCGTGTACAGCGCGACCCAGAACACGCTCATCAAATTCTTGACGCCCGATCCGTAACGCTGATCGAGGAATTGAGGCATCGTGTAGATTTGCCGCTTCAGGAAGATCGGCAGGAAATATTTGGCCACGATAATCAGAACAATTGCCGCCTGCCATTCATAGGCGGCAATCGCGACGCCGACCGCGAACCCCTGACCCGATTGGCCAATAATCTGTTCGGCGGAGATATTGGAGGCGATCAAGGATGCCCCGATGGCCCACCATGGCAGCGCGCGCCCGGCGAGGAAATAATCCTCGGTGTTCTTGGCGTGCCCCGCCGGTTCGCGGCTGACATACAGCGCAATGCCGAGCAGCGCGAGCGCATAGCCCGCGATGATCACAATATCGATTGTTTCCAATATCACCGCTTCTCTCCCCGTTTGTTATGTTCTTGATGCCCGCGTGGAGGTTTTCCCCCTAGAACGAGCACTCGGCATTCTCCGCGCCAGTTTCGCGCGTGATTTCACTGATCTGGATGGTGAAGGCGCCAGTCGACGCGAAGGTCAGTCGGTCCCCGCCCGCGCCAAGGCACGCCGGGGTTAGCACCATTTCGCGCCACCCCTTGCCCTCTGCCACCGACAGCCCCTGCGTTATGTCGAGCGGCGCACCGCCCGCCGTCACCGTAACCGGGGCACCGGGCCGCGCATTGACAGAATAGGCGATCCGCCAGCCCGCCTCGTTCGCCGGACCGGACAGCGTGAGGCTGGCCCCCGGCGCAAAGCTGATCGTGCGCGCATCCTCCTGCGCCTTGCGATCAAGCCCAGCGGCGGTGATGCCATTGCCCGCGCCGCGCAGATCGGGCAGCACAGCGTTGTCGGCAACAGCCTGAATCAGCGCGCCCAACCGGCCAGAGGTGAACCACGCATCGCCGCCGTCAATAGAGAGCGCATCGCAAGTCTCATCCAGCACCGCCAGCGGGCTGGTGTCGCCAAAGCTGCGACCAAAACCAAAAGGAAACAGCGCGCCTTCATTGCTGTTTACGGGATTGCCTTCGCAGGTCGCGGGCCAGCTGAACGACAGGCGGCCACTTGGAGCCCGCTCACCAAACAACACATCGGCCACGCCCGCGCCTTCGCTGCCCGGAAGCCAGGCAGCGACAAAGGCATCGGCGGCATTGATCTCGCGGTTCATCCACAGCGGACGCCCCGACAGGAACACCGCAACCGTCTTGATCCCCTGTTCGCGGTATTGGCGCAGCAGTTGCAGTCCCTCTTCATCGCGGAACACCATGTCTTTGCTGTCGCCGACAAATTCGGCGTAGGGCTGTTCGCCAAACACAACGATGGCAAGATCGACCGGAGTTTGCGGGACGCCCGCCCCTTCGGCTGAAAACGTCACTTCGACATTTGATCCTGCCGCAACTTCGCGGATCCCGCCGAGGATCGAGGTTGCACCGGGGAAATGCTCTGCAGTCAGATCACCCCCGCCCTGCCAGGTGATCGACCATCCACCCGCCTGCTGCGGGATATTGTCGGCGGCGCTACCGGCGACAAGGATGCGGGCATTGTCGCGGATCGGCAGCACGCCGTCATTCTTGAGCAGAACCAGCGAGCGCGCCACCGCTTCGCGCGCAACGGCGCGGTGCGGGGCAAAGCCGAGCTTGTCCCAGCGGCCCGCATTGGGACGCTCTGAAGGGCGGGTTTCGCCGTCAAACATGCCCAATTGCTGTTTCAGTCGCAGCACCCGCGTTACCGCTTCGTCCAGACGCGCCATCGGCACCGTGCCATCCTGCACCTGTGCCAGCAGCGATTCGTAAAGCGCTTTCCAATCCTCCGGCACCATATAGACGTCGAGCCCGGCGAGCAGCGCCTGCGGGCAATCAGCATTGGTGCAGCCTGCGACCTGCCCGTGGCCGTTCCAGTCGCCAACCACCAGCCCGCCAAAGCCCAGATTGCCGCGCAGTTCGCCGTTCAGCAGCGGTTCGTTGCCGTGCATTTTGCGGCCATTGATCGAATTGAAGCTGGCCATAACGCTGGCCACCCCGGCGTCGATGGCGGCGGGGTAAGGCGCGGCGTGGATCGCCATCAATTCTTGCAGATCGCCGTTCACATCGCCCTGATCGACACCCTGTTCGGTCCCGCCATCGCCAAAGAAATGCTTGGCAGTCGCCGCAACCCGGCCAGTGCGCAAATAATCGGGATCACCAGGACGGCCCTGCAACCCTTCGATCATCGCCGCACCCAGACGGGCGACCAGTTCGGGGTTTTCCGAATAGCTTTCATAAGTCCGGCCCCAGCGATCATCGCGCGCGACCGCGACCGTGGGCGCAAAGGTCCATTCGATGCCGGTCACTTCGATTTCGGTCGCAGTGGCAGCGCCGATCAGCCGGATCAGGTCAGGATCGCCCGCCGCGCCCAGCGCGATATTGTGCGGAAACACGGTCGCTCCGATCACATTGGCATGGCCGTGAACCGCATCGGTGCCCCATAGCACCGGGATTGCGGGTTCATCGCCTGGCAAAGGTTGGACCGAGGCATCCCAATAGGCATCGGCCAGCGCCAGCCATTGCTCTGCGGGCGCAAAATCATCACCATTAGGGCCGGAATTGCCGCCATTGAGCACGGTACCGAAACGATATTGCGCGACGTCTTGCGGAGTGATGGAGCCGATATCCGGCATAATCAACTGCGCGACCTTGCGCTCCACGCTCATGCGCGAAAGCAGGTCCGCGATCTGTGCTTCGCTGTCGGTCGCAGTTTCGGCAATCTGCGGCGCGGCAACGGGTGTGCTGCTGGCGCTGGCAAGCTCGGCCTGGCTGCACCCCGACAAGGCAGCGATAATAGCGGCTCCGGCACAAAACAGCCGTGCATTCCTGCGCATTTTCAAAAGTCCCTCCCAAGACCCCATCGTTCCTCACATCTCGAATGAGAACGTTATCAAGATACTACAAATTGCCCGCGTCTTTGCAAGCTAGAAGGCACTATCGCCGCACAGATATGCCCGCCAACACGATCGCAGCGAGCACCGAAAGCCCTGCAAACAGCGCGAACAGCCCGGTAAAGCCGAAACCGGGCACCAAAGTCAGCGTCAGCCAAGGCATCACCAGCGACGGTACGGTGTTGGTGAGGTTGAACAACCCCATGTCGCGGCCCCGGCGCTCCGGCTTTGGCAGCACGCGCAAGGTCTGTCCGGTGTGCAGCGACAGGAAAATGGAGGCCGAAATCCCGAACAGCACATAGCCAGCAATCGCCAGTTCCAGCCCGCTTGCCGCCGCCATCACCATCAGCCCCGCAGCCGCCAGCCCCGCGCACAGCGACAGAGGCAGCATTGGACGCCGTCTGCGGTCCGACCAGCGCCCCACCATCAGCGCCAGCGGCACCGACAGCACCAACACCGCGCTGAAAATGTTGGCGGCAGTGTTTTCGTGAAACCCGTCCGACAGCGACCGCAGCCAGAACAGCAGAAAGGCAAACAGCCCGGCCTCTGCAATCTGCACCAGAAACCGGGCCATCCACATGCCCGCGAGCGCCCGCTGCGCCTGCCTGGTTTCCGGATTGGAAAATTCGGTTGCAGAATGATCCGGCCCGCGCATCAAGTCGGGCCGGGCCCTGCCGCGCCCTGCGATCAGCACCGGCAGCACCATCGCGCTCACCAAACCCGCGACCAGCGCCAAACGGTGCTGCGGATCAACCACACTTTCAAACGTCACCAGCGATCCAGACAGCGCTCCCATTGCCGGGGCGAACGCCAACGCTCCGCCCAGCACGCCTTTCTGACTGTCGGGGAAACAATCGCCCGCCCAGGCAAGCAGCGGGCTGAGCATCATATTGAGCCCCAATTGCCACGCCATGACCAGCACGATCACCTCGCTCAGCCGAGTCGCCTGACCAATCGCAATCAGCAGTACGCTGGACGTGACCAACCCTGCAGCAATCCAAAGCGGACGTCGGCCGGTGAGATCGCTCAATATCCCGAAGGCAATGTTGGCAAGGCTGGCCACAACCGCGCCAAAAAAAGTGACCTGCGCCAATGCGGGCACGTCCTCTGCCCCCGTGAGAACCGTGATCTTGAGCGGGAGCAGCACGGTTAGCAGCGGGACATAGGCGACCGAACCGCCGCCCGCCGCCAAGGCAAACAGGATCAGGAACCAGATCGGTTGCCGCTCACCTGCACGCTCGCTCACAACCCGGTGCGCGTTCAATCGTCTGTCGGTGCCGGACCAATCGAGGCACGCTCGATCAGACCGGCTTTCACTTCAATCACGCCGCCATCATGCGGCTGGCCTTTCAGCGTGATCAATCGTTCCACCGCCAGCGAAACGGTCTGGGCAATCGGTTGGTCGATGGCGGACAGCGGCGGCTGGGAAAAGCGCACAATCGGGGTGTTGTCGAACGAGATGATCGACAGATCGCGCGGGACATGCAGGCCCCGGTCGCGCGCGACTTCGAGCGCGGCGAGCGTCATCTGATCGTTGCTGCCGATCAAGGCGGTGAGGTCGGGGTTCCGGTCGAGCAGGGCGCGCGCCGCCTGAGTTCCCGATTCGTAACTGAAATCGCCGCGTTCGTTCAGCCCATCGCTGCTCAACCCGTGTTCTTCCAGCGCGCGCCGCCAACCATCGACGCGCCATCCGCTCAGGCTGTATTGCCGCGGCCCGGCGATGATGCCGATCTTGCGGTGGCCAAGCTCGATCAGCCGGTTCGCTGCGTCATAGGCGGCGTCTTCATCGCCCATGGTCAGCGGGATACCGGCGCCCTCTTGCTTTGACCCGATCCGGGCAAAGGGTATGCCGCGCTCTTCGAGCAATTGCGTGATCAGCCGGTTTTCCGAATGCGGCGGGGTCAGGATCACGCCGTCGGGCTGCAATGCCGAAATCGTCGCGCCCAGTTCACGCTCAACATGGTCGATATGCGTATCGACCAGTTCCACCAGCATCCGGTATCCGTGCCGCGAACAAGTCAGAATACCGCCCAGCAGCATCTGATCGACCCAGTCGGTCCCCTGCCGCTCGCGCCAGTCGGCCAGCGTCCTTTCGCGGTCGTTGATCGCCAGAATGATGTAGGATCGCGACCCGCTCATCCGCTGCGCGGCCAGCGACGGGACATAGCCAAGCCGGTCTATGGACGCCTGCACCTTGTCGCGCATCTGTGGGCGCACATTGGGCCCATCGTTGATGACACGGCTCACCGTTTGCAGCGACACGCCGGCGTCTTCTGCGACTTCCCGAATTGTAACGGACTTTCGGCCCCTCGCCAAACCCACTCTGCCTTTGTTAATCTGTCAATTCCGGCCATCCATGCACGCACGGCCCGTTTCAGGGTCGCTGGCGCATTGATACACGCGGATCCAATCCAGAGCGAATTGGGCGGGAATGCTGCCGGGGGCAAGCCCCTTTTCATTGTCGCGTTCAGGCCAGCGCCCGCCCACGGCAAGGTTGGCCATCACATAAAACGGCCGGTCGAACGGCGCATTGGGGTTGCCGCTGGCAATCGGAGAGCCGGTATCCCATTGATCGCGGGTCACGGTGAAATGCACTCGGTCATCGACCAGAAAGCGGATCAGGCCTTCGCCCCATTCAACCGCATAGACGTGAAAATCATCCGACGGCAGCGCAAGATCGGGCAGTGCAGTCTTGTTATCGACTAGTCGATTGTCAGGCGGCAGATCGCCGAAATGCAGCGCGCTGACCGTGCGGTTTTCACCGACATTGCCTTCGCAAGTGTCGCAATCCGCGCCGATATTCACCGCTTCGAGAATGTCGATCTCGCCCGATAGCGGCCAACGTCCGTAATCATCATCCGCCGGCATCATCCACACCGCAGGCCACATGCCCTGCCCCGGCGGCACTTTGGCGCGCACTTCGATCCGGCCATATTTCCAAGCATGCAATCCGCGGGTGCGGACTTTGCCCGATGTGTATTCTTTTGTGATCTGCGGGTTGGTATCACCAGCAATTTCGGGCGGGCGCGCCGGGCCGGTAAAGGTCTCTGCGCGGGCCTTCAGCAGCAGATAGCCATTTTCCACCGCAATATTTTCGGGCCGGTCGGTGTAGCATTGGCGTTCGTCATTGCCGCCGCCCCAGCACGATTGTTCGGGCAGCCACTTGCTCCGGTCGAGCTGCGTACCGTTAAATTCATCGGACCACACCAATGCCCAGTCCGCTGCCTCCAGCGGTGCGAGTTCGGCCTGCACCGCCGCTCCGCCCGGCTCCGCCGCCGCCGTCACGCAGCCCGCCGCCAAGGGTGAGACCGCCAGCACCAATCCGCCTGCCATCCTGCAAACCATCTTGCGCATCGCTCTCTCCCATTCGCAGCGCGAAAATTCGGGTCAAACAAAGAGGGGGCCCTGCTCCCTCAAGCAAGACCCCCTCAAAAACCTCGCTCAGCTGAGATTAGAAATCGAAGCGAGCAAGGAAAGTAAAGCGCCGGTCGTTGCGGAAGGCGGAGCGGGTGATCCGCGTCCCGTCGAAATCGACGACCTGGCTGGTGACGGTCACTTCATCGAGCAGGTTCACGCCCTGCACCCCGAGCTTGAGGTAATCGGTCACCGCAAAGAAGATCGACGCATCAAGCTGACCCGTCGATTCCTGATAGATCGGCGAGAACGGGAAGATGTCATCGCGCGGCGTGATCAGGAAATCGGAGCGCCAGTTATACGCAGCGCGCGCCGACAATGGACCCTTTTCATAGAAGATCGTGCCGTTGACCGTGTGCTTGGAAATCCCCGCTAGCGGCTGGCTCGATGCGAACACGCCGGTATTTCCGGCAAGATCCGAGTTCGAGAATTCGCCGCCGTCGATATAGGTATAGGTTCCCGCAAGCCCGAACCCGCTGAGCAAGCCCGGCAGGAAGTCATAGGTCTGCTGATAACCAATCTCCACGCCCTTCAATATACCGCCTTGCGCATTGACTGGACCGTTTACCTCGACCGGGACGACAAGATTGCCGGTGGGCGAGATGAAGTCGACCGTATCAATCCCGGAATTTACGATCCCCTCGATATCCTTGAGGAAGCCCGACAGCGTTAACGAGCCGACATCGTCAAAATACCATTCGACCGAAAGGTCATAATTCCACGATTCGACCGGGCGCAGGTTGCGGTTGCCGGTGAACAGCTGGAACAATGGCCCATCTGCAAGCGTGCCTTCGGCTTGCAGGTCGCCGGTGTTGTCACCGATTGCCCCGCCCGAACGGAACAATTGCAGGTCGGGCCGCGAGATGCCTTTCGACACAGCAGCGCGGAACAACAGGCCGTTGCCGATATCTAGCCGCACGTTGAAACTGGGCAGCCAATGTTCAAAGGTGATGTCGCGGTCATCGATAATCAGATCACCGGTAAAGGCCGCCGCAAATTCAGCCTTGCGCGCGTCAGTCAGCCCGCAGAACCCCGGCAAAGTTTGCCCTGGCGGGGTGCGTCCGCACGATGCGTTGATCTCGGAAACCTGCACCACGCCGTCGCCATTGCCCTGACCATTGGTCACGCTCGGATCGTCAAAGCCGAATGGGCTGGGGAAACCGATCAGACCCCCGGTCCGCACCTCTGTTTCAACATAGCGGACACCGAAGTTGCCTTCGATATTCCAGCCATTGCTGAAATCCGTGCCGAAATCGACCCGGCCATAGCCAGATTTGGTGACTTCGGTCACTGCATTGGTTTCAGGTGGGCAGAACGGATCGCACTGAGTCACATTGCCTGCAATATCGGTGAACGAACGGCCCTGAACGCCAAAGAACGGGTTGGGCGTCTGCGAGAAGACGTTGATTTCTTGCGCCTGACGCTTGGTTTCGCCTGACAGATATTCGCCGAGGAAATCGTCCCCGCCATAGAAGAACGTGCCGCCGCCTTCGATCGGGGTCGGCGCACCGCCGCGTTGGAACCCGTCGTCAAACGGCGAACGGAAGTTTGAGAAGGCAGGGAAATCATCGACATAGGCACCGCCTGCGATCGCAAAATCCTGACCTGGCAGGCCGGTGAAGAACCGGCCCGGGACAAAGCCGTTGCCGGTCCCTGGACCATTGGCGAAACAGCCCGGACCCGCACCCCACGGCGCGCAGCCAGCGCGGCCCGCCCATGGTGCAGACAGATTGCCCCAAGTGCTGAAATTGGTGTCGCGAGTAACCCGGTCACGTTCGGCCCAGCGCGCGCCAAAGCGCGCACTTTTGAAGAAACCATCGCCGATTTCGTAATCCGCATCGAACCGCAGGCTGTCGAGCTGCGCGTCGTTGCGTTCCAGACTGTCGAGCAGGAACCAGTAATAGCTGTTCTGACCGCTGGTGAAATAATCCGCCGGAGCGCCCGGAGGCGCAAGGAACTGAACCGAGGGTGTTTCACCGCTCAGATCAAGCGCGATATTCGACCAGGTGCTCATCACGCCGATGATCGAATCGCGGGCGAGATCGGATTCGATTCGCTGCGCTTCAAAATTGAAGGTCAGCCGGTCGGTGACGTTCCAGTCAATATCAACCGTGAAATCTTGGGTGCTGGCCCGGGTTTCCCGCTGGAACCGCAAGGATTCGGTCGGAATACCGCCGCGACCAAACGGGTTCGCATAGGCATCACCGATCCGCTGGCTGAGAATGCCGCTTTGGAACACGCCATTTTCATCAAACTGCCAGGTGCTGCCCGCAGCCTGAACCGGGAACAGCGCATCATCGTTCACCAACGCGAGGATTGCGGATTCATCGGTGAAGAAATCGGTTTCTGCGCGCAGCCATTCAAAGGTGACGAGGAAATCGCGATTCGGGCTTTCATACTGCACCACAGCCGAAAACGCTTCACGGTCGCGTTCGAGTTCGGTGGTGCGCACACCTGCGCCCTTGGGCACAAGGACGGTGCCGGGCGGCGGGAAGTTGCTTGCATCAAAGCCAGTGGGCGCGCCCACGCCGGCAGAGCTCACGCCGCTGGTGCGGAAACACGGACCATCGAGAGTGTCGGCGCGGAAGCAGGGG
Source organism: Qipengyuania sp. ASV99 (assembly GCF_047872805.1). Lineage (NCBI taxonomy): Bacteria > Pseudomonadati > Pseudomonadota > Alphaproteobacteria > Sphingomonadales > Erythrobacteraceae > Qipengyuania > Qipengyuania sp. ASV99. The sequence goes on from NZ_JBLQUK010000008.1 coordinate 139,248, forward strand.
TCGGTAACCTGCGATGCGTCGGTGCGGCTGACCAGTTCCGACTTGGTATAGCCAAGCTGGAAACCGATTGAGCCTGCTTCGCTGTCAAAGGTGGTCGAACCGAGCACCGAGAAACCCGGTGACCATTCTTCTGCCAGATCGCCGACATTGCCTTCGATCGAGCCCGACAGCCGCGTCCCGCGATTGTCGAGCGGCTTGCGCGTGACGAGATTGACCGTCCCGGCGATGCCGCCGTCGATCATGTCGGCAGTGACGTTCTTGAACACCTCGACCCGGCCCAGCAGCTCTGGCGAGACGTCGTTAAAGCTGAGCACTGTGCCGCCGGTTGCCGAGAAAATGTCGCGGCCATTCAATTCCGAACGAACGAACGGCAGGCCGCGCACAATGACGCCGGTGCCTTCAACCGAGAAACGGTCAGGGTCGGTGGTCTTTTCAAACCGGCCGATGTTGACGCCCGGAATACGCTGCAAGGTTTCTGCAACCGAGCGATCCGGCAATGCGCCAATGTCCTCTGCGGTGACCGCATCGACAAAGGTGTCGGCATCGCGTTTGATATTCTGAGCGCTCTCAAGCGCGGCGCGGAAACCGGTCACCAAAATTTCATTGCCGGTAGCTGCGGGGTCTTCGGCAACCTCTGCGGGCGCCTCTTCATCCTGTGCATAGGCCGGCGCGGCAAGCGCCAGCGAAATCGCCAGACCCGACGCGGTGCTTAACGAGAATGAGCGCCGCGAAGACGCAATGCGAGCCGTATTCATGTTTCTCTTACCCTCCCAAGCCTCGTGGCGACATTCATGCCGTCTGATGGCTGGTGACTCGTCTAGCGCATTTTGTTAGCGTTCTCAAGCCTTGCAATATTTTCTTCACATTGCATTTTGGCAACACCCCGGCGGACCGCGTTTGCTGGACTTGCAAGGGCGGGTGTATGGACCGGGGAAAGGGCAGAGGATTCTATGGCAATTCAACAGATAATCATCGTTGGCGGCGGCACCGCAGGCTGGATGGCGGCGGCAGCGTTGTCGCGGTTGAAGGTCGGTCGCACGCTCGAAATCACGCTGATCGAATCGGAACAGATCGGCACGGTGGGGGTGGGAGAGGCAACAATTCCTCCGTTTGTCGGCTTTAATGATCTGCTGGGCATCAACGAAGCAGAAATGCTGGCCGAGGTCGGCGGCACATTCAAGCTGGGCATCCAGTTTGAAAATTGGGGCAAGCAGGGCGACAGCTATATCCATCCCTTTGGCGCTTATGGCTATGCAATGGGCGGAATCGGATTTCACCATGTCTGGCACCGCTTCGCTGCCAGCGGCGACAATCGCCCGATTCAGGTCTTCAATCTGGAAACCATGGCCGCCTATTTCGGCAAGTTTGCCCGCACCGAAGACTACCAGAAACAGCGCGATGACCTGCCCCCGATCAATTACGCCTATCACCTCGATGCCGGACGTTACGCCGCCTATCTGCGCAAATTCGCCGAGGCACGCGGGGTTGTGCGGGTCGAAGGCAAGGTGGCCGATACCGCGCTGGATGCCGAAACCGGTTTCGTTACATCGCTGTCGCTGGACGATGGGCGCGTGCTGGCGGGCGATCTGTTCGTGGATTGCTCCGGTTTCCGGGGCTTGCTGATCGAGCAGGCGTTGAAAACCGGATATGAGGATTGGACCCATTGGCTGCCCTGCAACCGCGCGGTCGCCTTGCCCTGCCAACGCGAGGATGGCAGCCCGCCCCCGCCCTTTACCCGCGCCACCGCGCATAGCGCCGGATGGCAATGGCAAGTCCCGCTGCAACATCGCAACGGCAACGGCCACGTCTATTGCAGCAGCTATATGGAAGACAGCGACGCGCTCGACATCCTGCTCGGCAATATCGCCGGAAAACCGCAGGCCGACCCCAATTTCCTCCGCTTCGTCACGGGGCGACGCAAAAAATTCTGGAACAAGAATGTTGTGGCCCTCGGCCTGTCGGCGGGTTTCATGGAGCCGCTGGAATCGACCTCAATCCACCTTATCAACACGGGAATCGACAAATTCCTGTCGCTCCTGTCGCTCGACGGTGTGACGCAGGCACAGCAAGATACGTTCAACCGGCTGACAGGGCGCGAATATGCGCGCATCCGCGACTTCCTGATCCTGCATTACAACGCCACATCGCGCACCGATTCGGATTTCTGGAACTATGTGCGCACCATGGATGTGCCCGATACGCTGATCGAAAAGGTCGAGATTTTCAAAGCCAATGGCCAAATCTTCCGCGAGGAGGACGAACTGTTTACCGAAACCAGTTGGGCGGCGGTGATGATGGGGCAAGGCGTCACCATGGGCGGCCACAACCCGATGGCCGAATCGCTCGATAGTGCAAAAACCCGCGAGGAAATCGACGAGATGGAGCAATCCATTCGCTTCCTGGTGCAGCATATGCCGGGACATGGCGAATATCTGTCGCGCTATTGCCCAGCGCAGGCGGCCTGATCCTGCCACGAGCACGGCGGAGCCGCGAAACCGGCTCCGTCCGGCAAACAGCCATTCAGTTTCCGCTCACTTGCGCTGATTATTGATAACGCTAACAATAGGAGTGAGTCGAACAAACCGGCCACCAACACCTGGAGGGGACAAATGAGAAAACCGCGCATGATTTCGCTTGCCGCTGCTGGCGCATTGGCATCCGCCGGGCTGGCCGCACATCCGGCCATGGCGCAGGATGAGGCCGCGCTGGAGGCGCTGGATGCGCAATTGCCGGGCGATCTCGTCAATGATCCCTCTGCCATCGACTGGCAAAGCTATGGCACTGATCTGGCGGCCTCTTCGGTCGTTGACCCCAGTATTCCGGGCGGCGGCGCGGCGCGGCGGTTTGAGGTCAAGCGCGCCGCCGCGTTTATCTACACCGCCGGGGCCAACATCCCGCTCACCAAAGAGGTCGACCGCGGCGAGACAGTGACCGTCGGGTTTTATGCTCGCACGATCGAAGCGGACACTGACGACGGCAAGGGTGTGGTGCGCGTCCGGTTTCAGGAAAACGTCGTCCCCTACCCCGGCTTTGGCGAACAGACGCTGTCCATTGGCAGCGAGTGGCAATGGTATGAAGTCAGCGCCGAGGCCGAACAAAAGCTGCGGTCAAGAGACGGTATTATCGCGCTGCAATTCGGGCGCACCCGCCAGATTATCGAAATCGGGCAAGCCATAGTCGTGACCGGTGCCGATTCGATTGCAGGCTCCGGACCAGTGACGGTCGCTGCCGCTGCCTATCAGATACCTGAGCTGGAAATGCCTGAAACGCTCGAAGGGATTGGCACGCTGATCAATGATCCGGGGCAGGCTTCGTGGAAATTCAGCGGTTCGGCGGGCACTTATGACAACCGCGAAGAACGCGAGATTTGGATGCTGCGCGCCACCCGCTTTTCAATCACCGAACCGGGCACGCAGTTGACCGATCTGGCCGCGACGGTTCCGATCAACCGGGCAATTGAAGAAGGTGACGATCTGGTGATTGCCATCGCCGCTCGCACAATCAGCGCGTCAGCCGAAGATGGCCGCGCAGTGGCCGCATCGCGCATTCAGGGAACCTCGCCGCCGTTTGAAAGCTTTGCCGCAAACCGGTTCAGCGTCGGTCCGCAATGGCAGATGATCAAGATCGAGACCAAGGCCCCGCGCGGTTACGGCGCTGGCGGCGCGGAGCTGGAGTTGTATTTTGGCGGCTCTGTGCAGGAAGTGGACCTTGGCCCGGTCTATGTCTTCAAGGTCGAAAGATAGGACTGGTCCTAGACAATCGCATCGGCAATCACACCGAGCGCAATCGTCAGCAGCCCCAGCCCGACCGACAGCTGCACCCGCAGATTGAAGAAATCCCTTGCCGCAAACCCCAGCGCCCGGTCGATGATCGGGGAGGCCAAGATAAGCGCGCCCAGATACATCAGCGCCGGCCCCGGCCAGTCCCAGCCAAGGCTCCATGGCAGGAACAGCGCCACTGACAGCAGGCTGGGCATCACCGCGATCAGATAGGCCCCTGCCCCGACCCTGCCATTAGCCGTGGCTTGTCCCCACCACACTCCGCCAAGGAAGCTAAAGATTGCCGCCGCATAGGCAAACCCACCGGCAAGCGCGGTGTAGGCATATTCGTGCCCGCTCGCCGCCAACGCGACGCAGATGATCTGCGGCAGCAGTCCGGCATAGCCAAGCCAGCGCGCCGCCGGGGTCAGAGAAGTCTGTCCGTCCATGCAGGCTCAAACCTGCGGATATCCGCCAAGTTCCCGCCAAGCTTGCGAGCTGGGACAATTTGCGCCAACCGGTCCCCCATGAACCTGTTCGATCTTTCAGGCCGCGTGGCCATCATCACCGGCGGCAATGGCGGGCTTGGTCTTGGCATGGCGCGCGGGCTGGTGAAGGCGGGCGCGAATGTCGCGATCTGGGCGCGCAATCCCGATAAGAATGATGCCGCCGCTCAGGAATTGGAAAGCTTAGGTGATGGAAAGGTCATCACCGCGCTGTGCGATGTTTCCGATGAGTTGGATATCGAGGCGGCTATGGCGGGAACGCTCGATCACTTCGGCCGCGTCGATGCTGTTTTCGCAAATGCCGGGATTTCGGGCGCGGGAACGCGCATTCCCGACATAACGGCAGAAGGCTGGGACGCGACCTTTACTGTCAACACGCGCGGCCCTGCGCTGGTCTACAAACACGTCACCCATCACATGATCGACCGCGCGGAAAACGGCGATCCAGGCGGCAAGCTGATTGTCACATCCTCCGGCCAGTCGATCATGGGGGTCAACAAAAGCTCCGATTATGCGGCGTCCAAGGCGGCGGTGAACGGACTGACTCGCGGCGCGGCTTTCGAACTGGCGCGCTATGATATCACCGCCAACGCACTGCTTTTCGGCTATTTCGAAACCGACATCACGGCAAAGGCCAATCCGAAATTCGCGCAGTGGATGGAACAGCGCATCCCGCTTCGCCGTCCGGGGGATCACGCTGGATTGGAGGGGCTGGCGGTGTTCTTTGCCTCCGAGCACAGCGATTACATCACCGGGCAATGCCTGCCGGTCGATGGCGGGCTGTCGATCAGCTAGCAATCGAGGGAACGCGCCCCAATATGGGCCGTTGAGGCACTACACTTTTGCAGACGGGACCCCCTCCACTTGGCCGAAGATTATTCTGATTTCGACGACAAGCGCGCCGACCGTTCGCGCGAGCGTGCGGTGCCTTCGGGTCGGCTGGCGCGGTTCGGTACGTTCGGACGGCTGGTCGGCGGGGTCGCGGGGGGGATGGCAGCCGAAGGCGCACGGCGGCTCTCCAGCGGTGAACGGATTTCCGCGCGCGACCTGATCCTGACCCCCGGCAATGTCCAGCGATTGACCGACCGGCTGGCGCATCTGCGCGGCGCGGCGATGAAGATGGGGCAGATGATCAGCTTGGATTCGGGGGATTTCCTGCCGCCGGAACTGTCGAAAATCCTCGGAACGCTGCGCGATCAGGCCAATTTCATGCCGACGCGGCAACTTGATCAGGTGCTGAAGGCCGAATGGGGCAATGATTGGCGCAAACAATTCCGCTGGTTCAACCCCCGCCCCATCGCCGCCGCCAGCATCGGACAAGTGCACAAGGCGCTGACCCGCGACGGTCAGGAACTGGCGATCAAGGTGCAATATCCCGGCGTCGCTAAAAGCATCGACAGCGACGTCGACAATGTGATGACGCTGCTGAAAGTGGCTGGCTTTGCACCGCCCGAACTGGAGATGGGCAAACTGCTCGCTGCGGCCAAGCAACAGCTGCACGAGGAAGCCGATTACGAGCGCGAAGGCGCGCAGATGGAGCTGTATCGCCGCCGGTTGGAGCGCGAGGACGGTTTCGTCGTCCCGCGCCTTCACGAAGGGCTGACGCGCGGATCAATCCTCGCCATGAGTTTCGAGGAAGGTGTCAGCATCGAGGAGCTCGAACAGGAAACGCCCGAACGCCGCGACGCAACGATGGAGCGGTTGATGCGGCTGGTGGCGCGCGAATTGTTCGAATTCGGGGTGATGCAGACCGATCCCAATTTCGCCAATTTTCGTTTTCGTCCTTCAACGGGGGAAATCGTGCTGCTCGATTTCGGTGCCTGCCGTGATGTCGATCCCGATGTCTCCAACGGTTATCGGCGGATGTTGGCTGCGGGCCTTCAGGGCGACCGCGAGGAAGTGCTCGCAGCGACGATCGAATCCGGCTTCATGATGCCCATTGTCGCGGAAAAGCACCCGGAACGGGTCAACCGCATGATCGACATTGTGATTGGCGAAATGCGAGAGGATAAGCCCTTCGACTTTGGCGACCGCGGTTTTGTGCCGCTGCTGCGTGAGGAAGGTTTTGCCATTGCGCAGGACAAAGACACTTGGGCCTTCCCCCCGATTGAAACCTTGTTCGTGCAGCGCAAGGTGAGCGGGACTGCGCTGTTGGGCGCGCGGCTGAAAGCCAAGGTCAACATTCGCCGGATGACGGAGGAGGTGCTGGCATCGACCAAGCCCCTCCCCGCCAAAGCGGCCTGAAAACTACTCCTGACCGGCCAGTTGCGCCGCTATCCAGCGGTCCACATGCTGTTCGAGAACAGAGAGCGGCACCGCTCCGTTTTCAAGCACGGTGTCGTGAAAATCGCGCAGCGAGAAATTGGCGCCCAAGGCGTTCTCGGCGCGGCTGCGCAATTCGCGGATCTTCAATTCGCCAATCTTGTATGCCAGCGCCTGACCTGGCCACGTCATATAACGATTGACCTCTGCATCGATATTGGCGGGAGAGAGCGCGGTGTTGTCGGTCATGAAATCGGCCGCCTGTTGCTTGCTCCAACCCTTTGAATGCAGCCCTGTATCGACCACCAACCGGGTCGCGCGCCACATTTCATAGGACAGCCGCCCCATCTGTTTCGCCGGAGTATCATACAGCCCCATCTCAATTCCCAGTCGCTCTGAATAGAGCCCCCAGCCTTCGACAAAGGCGGTGAAGAAGGTGCCGTTGGCGCGCAAGGGATGGATGTCGAGTTCCTGCTGCAACGCAATCTGCAGGTGATGCCCCGGCACCGCCTCATGCACGCCGAGCGCGGGCAATTCCCACAAGGGGCGCTGATCCAGTTCGGTTGTGTTGATCCTGTAAATCCCCGCTGCACCCGTCTCCAGCGATCCCGGCTCGTAATAGGCGGTGGTGTTGCCCGGCGCATTGGGCGCAGGGATTGGCGACACGGTGTAGGGTTGGCGCGGGAGACGGCCGAACAATTCCGGCAGGAACCCGTCGATATGCTTGGCCAAGGCGGCGGCATAGCGGACATATTCATCCGCATCGGTCATGTAATATTGCGGATCAGTGCGCAGATGCTCGATGAAGGCTTCGCGGCTATCAAACCCGGCCTCGGCGGCGACCTGTTCCATTTCAGCCCGGATGCGCGCGACTTCGGACAGGCCAAGATCGTGCACTTCCTGCGGGGTCATATCAGTCGTGGTAAAGCTGCGCACGCGATAAGCGTAATATTCGTCACCGCCCGGCGTGGCGAGAATTCCCGGCGTGCCGGAGCGACAGTTGGGCGCATATTCATCGGTGTAAAACGTCAGGAATTCGCGGTAGGCGGGGATCACCCGGCCTTCGATTGCGGCCTCCGCTTCGGATTTCAGCCTTGCCCAGTCGGCATCGGAAACTGCACCCGGTTTGTCGCCAGCCAGCGGCTCCCAGAAGGAGGACTGAGTGTAATCCTCTACCAATTGCTGCTCTATGCGGTTTTCAAATCCCTCCATCGGCTCGCACGGCTGCGCCATGCCGAGCGCCACCGCCTGACGGCTGCGTTCGATTCCCTGCCGGTTGAATGCCTCAAACGCGGCAAGCCTGCTGACATAACTTTGGTAATCGGCGAGCGAGAAAAACGGTGAGCGGTGCGGCAAGGAAGCAAAGCCCGAAAACCAGCCGCCGCGGTTGGTGAACAGGATAAAGCGATCCTGGTCATGCTCGCTGCCAGCCACAAAATCGGCAAGGCTGCTCTGCATGACTGCGTAATCTATCTGAAGATCGGTCGGCAGTGCTTCGGCATCAATTGCCGCCAGCCGGCCGAGAAATTCTCGCGCCTCGGCAACTTGCCGCTCATATTCGGCAAGCGAAAGATCACCCAATTTCCCGTCCCCGCGCCGGTCACCTACGCTGGTTGCCAGACTGGGAGAACTGTCGAGATTGGCTTGCCATACTTCTTCGCGCAGCGCGGTGTAATCATCACTTGGTCCAGCAACAGCGGATGCAACAGGCAAGGCCGACAAGATCAGGCCGCAGATCAGGTTACGATACAATTGTTTTCTCCGTTTTCAGGATGTTAATGCTTGCATTGGGCAACTCCATACTTTTAGAGAGCGCCATGCACGCCGCCACGCAAACCAAGCCTGCTGTACTGTTTGTATGCCTCGGCAATATTTGCCGCTCGCCCATGGCCGAAGGCGCAATGCGTGACGCCGCGCACAAGGCCGGGCTGGATATAATTGTCGCGTCTGCGGGCACAGCCAATTATCACATCGGCAATGCCCCTGACCCCCGCGCGATTGCAACTGCGCGCGCGCACGGAGTGGATATTGGCGACCAGATCGGCAGGCAATTGTCGGAAAATGATTTTTACACTTTCACCCATATCATTGCCCTCGATAAAGCGAATATCGCCGGGATCAAGGCGCGCGCTCCGCGTCAGGGTAAAGCGAAGGTGGAATTGCTGCTCGATGTGCTCGATCATCGCAAGGGCGTGGCCGTGCCTGATCCCTATTACGGCGATGATGCAGACTTCGAAAAATGCTGGAAGACTATCGCCGAAGCCGTTGATGCGCTGGTTGTCAGATTTTCCAGATTGCAACAAAACGCCGCCTAGCGCGCATACAGGCCTCAACCGCCGCGCAGCAATTGCACGCCCCAATCGCGTTCAAACAGATACAGCAGTATCCGCGCGGCCTCTCCCCTTGGCGAAGTCAGCCCGCCATCGCGGTCGATCAGCAGACGCGCATCAGCATGGGCAATCGGGAGCAATTGCTGGACCTGTTCGAGATTGGCGATCCGGAACGCCGCCTCACCCGATTGCCGCGTGCCCAGCAATTCCCCGCCGCCGCGCAGTTTCAGATCCTCTTCAGCGATGCGAAAACCATCCTGCGTCTCGCGCATCAGCGCCAGCCGCTGCTTGCCGGTTTCGGACAATTCGCCGCCGCGCAGCAGCAGGCACACCGACTTTTCGCTCCCCCGCCCGACGCGCCCGCGCAATTGGTGAAGCTGCGCCAGTCCAAATCGCTCCGCCTGTTCGATCACCATCAGGGTTGCAGCGGGCACATCGACCCCGACCTCGATCACCGTGGTCGCCACCAGCAATTTCGCTGCGCCGCTGGCAAAGCGTTCCATATTGGCGTCTTTGACCTCTGGTTTGAGTTGACCGTGGACCATCACCACATCGTCGCCGAACCGCGCGCGAAGCGCCGCATAGCGCGCCTCCGCCGCCGCAATGTCGTCGGTCTGCCACGATCCGTCCATTTCGCGCACCATCGGACACACCCAATAGGCTTGGCTGCCGCTCGCCAGATGGCGTTCGACACCGGCGACAACATCCTCGATCCGTTCCTGCGCGATGACCCGGGTGTCGATGGCTTGGCGTCCAGGTGGCAATTCATCAAGTCGGCTGACATCCATTTCGCCGTAATGCGCCAGCGTGAGGCTGCGCGGGATCGGGGTTGCGGTCATGGCCAGCGTATGCGGCGCGCGCCTGCCCTTTCCAGCGAGCGCCAGTCGCTGAGCAACGCCGAAACGGTGCTGCTCGTCGATCACCACCAGCCCGAGATCGCGGTAGGCGACGCTGTCCTGAAAGATCGCATGGGTGCCCACCAATATCTGGATCGACCCGTCCAGCAATCCCATCAGGATGCTCTCGCGCTCCCTGCCTTTGGCCCGGCCGGTGAGGAGTGCGACCTCTACACCGGCGGGCGCGGCCAGTCTGCGCAAGGTCTCGTAATGCTGCCTTGCGAGGATTTCAGTGGGCGCGAGCAGCGCCGCTTGCTTGCCAGCCTCGTTGGCGATCAGCATCGCCTCCAGTGCAACCACGGTTTTGCCCGCACCGACATCGCCTTGCAACAGCCGCAACATGGGGGCTTCCTGCTGCAAATCGCCTTCAATCTCGGCGATGGAGCGGGTTTGCGCGCCGGTCATGGCGAATGGCAATTGCACCCGGCTGCGAAGGCTGCCGTCGCCGATCAACGCCTGCCCTCTGCGCCGCCGCCCCTCGGCTTTGACCATCAACAGCGCGAGCGAATTGGCGAGCAATTCGTCATAGGCAAGCCGGTCGCGCGCCTTGGCCTCCGTTCCGCTATGCGCCAGCCGCAGCGCATCCCGCCACGCGGGCCAGCCGCTGCGCGCCAATTGCCCTGGCTCAGTCCATTCGGGCAGTTCGGGCAAACGCTCCAGCGCTTGCGCCACCAGCCCTGCAATCTTGGGCTGCGTCAACCCTTCGGACAGGGCATAAACAGGCTCGTTCAAGCGCGCGAGATGCGCCGCCGATTCCTGCTCGACATGGTCGGGATGGACGATCTGCAGCATGTCGCCATAGCGGTCGAGCCGCCCCGCAACCCAGCGCTTCTCACCCACCGGCAGCTGTTTCTTCGCCGTGTAGGAGGCGCGCCCGAAATAGGTCAGCGCGCAGATATTGCCAATCTCGTCCTGCGCCAGCACGCGGTACGGACCGCGCCCCGGATTGTAAGGCGCGCGGTGCTCGGTCGCGGTCAGCGCGACGATCACCTGTTCGCCCTCTGCCCCTTCGTCAAGATTGGCGATTGCGCGGCGCGTCACGAACCGTTCGGGCAGGTGATAGGCCACGTCTTTGATCCGCGTCAGGCCCAGCTTTTCGAGCGGCTTCGCCAATTTCGGCCCGACACCTTCGAGCGTCTGGCTTTCGGCAAAGATCGGGTTGAGCACTTCGGGACGCATCGCCTTATCCTATACCCGGTTGCGCCATTTCTGCGAGTGCCTTACCGCGTCTGGCATGTCCGTTTTACCCACATCCGATTCCAGCGTTGCGGAGGCAAGGCCGTTTGCCGAGCGTCTGGCCCGCGCCAAATTTCGCGCATGGCACCGCGGCACGCGCGAGGCGGATTACATGATCGGCGGCTTCTTTGATCGCTATGCGGATGGCTGGGGCGATGACGAGATGGCGTGGTTTGAGGCTTTACTCGACGAAGACGATGTCGATGTGATGGCCTGGGGCCTGCAAACCCAGCCGGTGCCGGAACGGTTTCAGGGCGCGCTGATCGAAATGATGCAGAGGCTCGACTACGTCGATATCCCGGGCTAGGGCGCGGCTCCTTTCCCTTTGCGACGTGAATGCGCGCCGCCGCTGCGACCTTAGACCAGATCATGCCCGACCTCGACCGCATCCTTAACGCGGACGCACCGCTGACCCTGTCCTCGCTGCCGCGCGGGGCGCAGCCGCTGGTCATGAGCGACCTTGCGCGCGCGGCGCAGCGGATCAAGGGCGGGCAGCGCGCGGTGTTCATCGCACCCGACGATGCGGCGATGCACAGCCTGGCAGAGGCCGCGCGGTTCTTCGCCCCGGAAATCGAGGTCATCGAATTCCCGGCTTGGGATTGCCTGCCCTATGACCGGGCCAGCCCGGCGCTTTCGGTCAGCGCGGCGCGGCTGTCGGCGCTTTACCGGTTGCAGCGCGCCGCGACTGGGCCGCAATTGCTGGTCACCACGGTCAACGCCGCTTTGCAGCGGGTCATTACCCCGTTCCGGGTTCGGCAAAGCGTGCGCGAGTTCAGGCCCGGCATGTCCATTGGCCATGAAAGCCTTGCCGCTTTGCTCATCCGTCAGGGATATTCCCGCACCGATACAGTGATCGACCATGGTGAATTTGCAGTGCGCGGGTCGATTGTCGACATCTTCCCCTCCTCGCTTGACGAAGGCTTACGGCTCGATTTCTTTGGCGATGATCTGGAAAGCTTGCGGCTGTTCGATCCCTCAACCCAGCGCAGCACCGGGCGGCTGGATGCCCATCTGCTGCTGCCTGCGTCCGAGGCGCTGCTGGACGAAGACAGCATCAAACGCTTTCGCTCACGCTACCGCGAGCAGTTTGGCGCTTCGGCAACGCAGGACCCGCTGTACGAAGCCGTCAGCGACGGGCGGCGGCTGGCAGGGATGGAACATTGGCTGCCGCTGTTCGAGGAAGAGCTCGCGAGCCTATTCGATTATCTGAGCGGCGACGATGTGGTGGTCATCGATCAGGCTGCGCTGGGTGCTGCCGATGAACGGCTGCGTGACATTGCCGATTATCACGAACAACGCGGGCGATTGAGCGGCGAAAAGAGCGGCAGCTACCGGCCGCTGGCGACCGACGCATTGTATGTGGGCGATGGCGCGTTCAAAACTGCGCTCGCCGCTGCACCCGCGCACCGCGCCAGCGTCTTTGCCGCACCCGATGGCGGCGACCACCTCGATTTCGGGTTCCGCGCAGCGCGCGATTTCTCACCAGAGCGCGCGCGCGGCGACAATGTTTACGAAGCGGCGGCAAAACACTTGCTCAGCGTCGCAAAATCGGGCCGCAAACCGTTGTTCGCCGCCTATTCCAACGGCAGCCGTGCGCGCATTGCGTCAATCCTAGAGGAAGCGGGCGCTCCCGCCGCACTCGCCGAAAGCTGGCAGGACGCGCTGGGACGGGCCGCCAAGGGCAAGACCGCCGCCATGGTGCTCCCGCTCGAAACGGGATTCGCCAATGACGATCTGGAGATCATCACAGAGCAGGATGTGCTCGGTGACCGGCTCGTGCGGCGCAAGAAAAAGCGCAAGGATGCCGATGCTTTCCTCGCCGAACTTCAAGCGCTGGCGCAGGGCGATCTGGTGGTCCATGTCGAACACGGGATCGGCAAATATCTCGGCCTTGAGCCCGTGCCCGTGGGCAAGAGCCAGCATGATTGCGTCGCGCTGGAATATCGCGGGGGGGACAAATTGTTCATCCCGGTCGAGAATATCGACGTGCTGTCGCGCTATGGCTCCAGCGAGGAAAGCGTCCCGCTGGACCGGCTTGGCGGCGAGGCGTGGCAAAAACGCCGCGCCAAGCTCAAAGAACGCATCACCGCCATTGCCGGGGAGTTGATGAAAGTCGCGGCCCAGCGTGCGCTCAGGAAAGCGCCGGTTTTTGAGGCCGATGAGGCAAGCTATAATCCCTTCGTTGACCGCTTCCCATGGGAGGAGACCGAGGATCAGGACGCCGCCATTGCCGATGTCCTGCGCGATCTGGAAAGCGGCAGGCCGATGGACCGGCTGGTGTGCGGCGACGTTGGCTTTGGCAAAACCGAGGTCGCATTGCGCGCCGCATTTGTCGCCGCAATGAGCGGTCAGCAAGTCGCGGTGGTTGCCCCCACCACCCTGCTCGCACGGCAGCATTACAATGGCTTTGTTGAACGCTTCTCCGGCTTCCCGCTCAATGTCGGGCGATTGTCGCGGTTGGTTTCCGCAAAGGAAGCCGCCGAAACCCGCGAGGGGCTGGCTAAGGGTTCGGTTGATCTGGTGATCGGCACCCATGCGATCCTGTCCAAATCGACCGAGTTCAAGAATCTCGGGCTCGTGATCGTTGACGAGGAACAAAGGTTCGGCGTCACGCATAAGGAAAAGCTGAAGCAATTGCGCGCCGATGTGCACATGCTCACCCTTACCGCCACGCCGATCCCGCGCACGCTGCAAATGGCGATGAGCGGCCTGCGCGAACTTTCCACCATCCAGACCCCGCCGGTCGACCGGCTGGCGGTGCGCACCTATGTGATGGAGTGGGACGACATGGTGATGCGCGAGGCATTGCTGCGCGAACATCACCGCGGCGGGCAGAGCTTTATCGTCGTGCCGCGCATTTCCGACATGGCTGATGTCGAACAATGGCTGCGCGACAATGTGCCCGAAGTGAAGCCGATCTCCGCCCATGGCCAAATGGGCGCAGGCGAGATCGAGGAGCGCATGAGCGCGTTCTACGATGGCAAATACGAAGTCCTGCTATCGACCACCATCGTCGAAAGCGGACTCGATCTGCCGAGCGCCAACACCATCATCATCCATCGGGCTGACCGTTTTGGTCTGGCGCAATTGTATCAGCTGCGCGGGCGCGTGGGCCGGTCAAAAATCCGCGCCTATGCCTATCTCACCACTCCGGCAGACACGCAGCTTTCCGAAATCGCCGAGAAACGGCTCAAGGTATTGAGCGATCTCGACAGCCTTGGCGCAGGGTTCCAGCTGGCCAGCCACGATCTCGACATTCGTGGCGCGGGCAATCTGCTGGGCGATGAGCAATCGGGCCATATCCGCGAGGTTGGCTTTGAGCTGTATCAATCGATGCTGGAGGACGCGATCCTGGCCGCCAAGGCGGGCGAGATGGGGCTGGAGAAAGCGCCCGACGCGTTCTCGCCCCAGATCACCGTCGATGCGCCGATCATGATTCCGGAAGCCTATGTGCCTGACCTCGCGGTGCGCATGGCGCTGTATCGCCGGCTCAATCAGGCGGCTGACAAGGCCGAAATCGAAAGCCTCGCCGCAGAAATGATCGACCGTTTCGGCGATCTGCCCTCGCCAACGCGCAATCTGGTGCGCCTGATCGAGATCAAGCATCAGGCGATCGAGGCCAACATCGCCAAGATTGATGTGGGCGCGCGCGGGACGCTGGTGACCTTTCACAAGGACGATTTCGCCGACGGACCGGGCCTTGTCGCTTACGTCGACCGGCTGAACCAGAACGGGCAGGAAACTGCCAAATTGCGCCCGGACATGAAGCTGGTAATCAACCGCGCCTGGGGCGACCCGGAAAGCCGACTGAACGGTCTGTTCCAGCTGACCAAGGGGTTGAGCGCGATTGCGCGGAAGGCGGGAAAAAGAGGGGAGCTGACGGGCGGATAGGGCCAATTTTCGCCATATACTGCCGTTCAGGAATCAATCCGATTGCTGCCACGAAATCCTTTGCAACCCCCGCTCAGCCTGAGCCTGTCGAAGGCCGCGCACTGACATCGCCGGCGCT
>NZ_JBLQUK010000009.1:0-123917 GCF_047872805.1 Qipengyuania sp. ASV99
GCCTCGGCGCATGGCCTTCGACAAGCTCAGGCTGAGCGGGGGTGGGTGAAGAGGCTTCGCAAGGCGACAGCTTACCAATCGTGGCCGACATGTGCCGCGATTGCGCGTGATCTTGAAACCCACCCCATTTTCCTACTTCGCCATATCGTGCTTAGGTCAGCCGATGATGTCTCCATGCGCCTCTTCTGTTCCCGGCAAATGGGTGTTTTGTTGGAAAAGTGTCAACCGCGTCAATTTCGTTCAATGCTATGAAAATAAATATTATTCCTGCAATTTGTCCGCTTGACACCATGCCGCATGTGTCAAGCAGATCGCGCGCGAATCTCGCCCCAATGGTGCGCGGTGCTGGCATCTGCGGCGCAAGCGGCTAACGTGGCGCGCGAGAGATTCCCGCTGCCGCTGGAATGAGGAATGGGAGAAAGCCCAATGGCTGAAACGAGTTTTGACATTATTGTTTACGGTGCCACCGGATACACCGGGCGGCTGGTCGCGGAATATCTGGATCGGCACTATGCGGGCCGCGATGACGCTCCCAAATGGGCGATGGCGGGGCGCAGCCTCGAAAAACTTGCCGCGGTGCGCGATGAGATCGGCGCGCCTGCCGATACGCCGCTGGTGGTCGCCAATGCCGATGATGCCGCCGATCTTGAGGCAATGTGCGCGCGCACCCGCGTCGTGCTGACCACGGTTGGCCCGTACCAACTTTACGGCGATGCATTGGTCGCGGCCTGTGTGAAGACCGGAACCGATTACGCCGATCTGTGCGGCGAGCCTGCGTGGATGGCGGACAAAATTGCCGAGCATCATGACGCCGCCAAGGCATCGGGCGCGCGCATCTGTTTTTCCAGCGGGTTCGATTCGATCCCCTTCGACCTTGGCGTGATGATGGCGCAGAACGCGGCGAGGCAGCGTTGGGGCGTTTCGGCAAAGCGCATTCGCGGCCGGGTGCGGGCGATGGCGGGGACATTTTCCGGCGGCACCGCAGCCAGCCTCGGCGCGACGATGAAAGCGGCAGCGAAGAGCCCTTCGATCATCAACGTGCTGCGCAATCCCTTTGCGCTCACCCCCGGATTTGACGGGCCAAGCCAGCCCAGCGGCATGATCCCGGCCTATGAAAAAGACCTCGACAAATGGGCCGCGCCGTTTGTCATGGCGCCGATCAACACCAAGAACGTGCATCGCACCAATTTCCTGCTCGGCCATCCTTACGGCACGGATTTCCAATATGACGAAATGATGCTGACCAGCCCCGGCGAGGCAGGCAAGAAAATGGCCGAAGCCGCGGTCGAGATGATGAAGAACCCCTTTGGTGCCAAACCGCCCAAGCCCGGCGAAGGCCCGACCAAGGAGGAACGGGAAAACGGGTTTTACGACGTGCTGTTTGTGGCCGAGGGACCGGGCGGCGAAACGCTGCATCTGGCGGTCAAGGGCAAGTATGATCCGGGCTATGGATCAACCAGCCGGATGCTGTCGGAAACCGGCATCGCGCTGCTTTCAACCGATGCGGAAGGCGGCGTCGGCACGCCCGGTTCGTTCCTGGGCGAAGCACTGGTGGACCGGCTGCAGGAGCATGCCGAGATCAGCTTTATCGTCGAGAAATAGCGCGAATTGCGGCGTGACCCCGCCGCGATGTCAAAACCGGGCGGGGTCTCGCCAAAATCAGAAACTGAGGCGCAGGCTGGCGCGGATGTTGCGCCCGGTCAGCGGGACAAAATCCTTGGTAAAGCTGGCGTGGCGGCGGCCCTCGGTGTCAAACAGGTTCTCACCCGCCAGTTGCAGCACGACGTTGCGATTGTCCGGGATGGGCCGCCACGAAAGGAACAGATTGACGAAGGTGAAGCTGTCGGTCGCGGTTTCGAAATCGGCGATTTCATCCTGCTCGCCAAACCATTGGACTTCGCCGCGGATGGTAAAGGCATCGACATCGGCGTCGAGCGCAGCGAGCAGATTGACCGGCGGAATGCGCGGCAGGCTGGACCCGTCGTCAAGTTCGGCGGAGACATAGGAGGCGCGCAGATCAGCGGAAACAGTGTAGCTGTCCGCTTCGACAATCGGGGCTTCGAACCCGGCTTCGAAGCCGAAGAAGCGGGCGTCGTCCTGGGTGAATGTGAACACCGGCAAATCGTCCTGCTCTTCGCCGGTGGGCGACAGGAAGATGAAGTCGCTGAACGACTGGTAATAGACCGAGGCATTGAACGCGATGGGTCCGGCATTGGTGCGGACAAAGGTTTCGATGCCCCAGGCGCTTTCGATGCCGAGGTCGGGATTGCCGATCTCAAACGATTGCGTTGCAATATGCGGACCGTTGGCGAACAATTCCTCGCCAGCCGGAGCGCGCTCTGACCGCGATGCGGTGAGGCCAAAGCGGGTGCCGCCGGAGGATTCAAGGATCACGGACAGCGCGCCGGAGAACAGGTCAAAATCGCGTTGAAGCCCCAGCGGCTGCGATTCGACATCGACCGTTTCATAACGCGCCGCGCCTTCGATCTGGACCCCGCCAAGATCGAATTCCTGCGCGGTAAAGAATGCAAGGCGGGTGGTTTCATTGGGAGCGACAAACGCCTCTTCGCCGACCGCCTGAAAATCGCGCGAGGTGTATTGCGCCCCGATGACGCCGCCGCCGCGCTGCACCAGTTCGGCGCGCGCCTCATAGGTTTGGGTGTCGAACACGGTGCCCACTTCGGTGCCTTCGAATTCGGTGTGGGTGTAATCGGAATATCCGCCGCGCAGTTTCAGCCGGGAGAAGAACCCGCTGCCCAGCGCAATATCGCCGCGCAAATCGGCGCGCCATTGTTCAAGCCCGATGGAGACGTTTTCATCTTCCTCTTCACCGCCTTGTTCGCCGCCTTCCTCGCCGTGATGATGCTCCGCAGCGGGGCGGCCGACCAGGCCATAAGCGGTGTCAAAATATCCAACCGACGCGCCAAACGAGGATTCGCCCAGAATCACCCCCAGCCCGCCGTTGACCGCCCAGCTTTCGGTGGCGCTGTTGGGCAGGAAACCGCGCTGATTGGCGGCCTCGCGGAATTCTTCGGCTTCCTCGAATTCGCCTTCGGCTTCTTCCTCTGCGGCGACCGCGAGCACGTCGGAGCGCAAGCCGGGAGCGAGCTGAAAGCCAGGAATTTCAAGATTGTCGGTTTCGCGGAACGAGCCATCAAGATGCACGACGAACATGTCATTCAGCGCCGCATCGACCGAAGCCCCGCCGCTGCGCAAATTGCTGGCGGTGTCGAACGCGGTCAGCGCGTCGACGTGAAATCCGTTCTCGGGCACAGCGATCGGAATGCGGCGATCGATAACATTGACGACGCCGCCGATTGCCTGGCTGCCGAACAGCAGCGCCGCCGGACCGCGCAGCACTTCGATGCGTTCGGTGGTCAGCGGGTCAATCGTGGTGGCGTGGTCGGCCGAAGTGTTGCCAACATCCGCGGTGCCCAGCCCGTCGATCAGCACAAGCACGCGCTCCCCATCCAGCCCGCGCAGGATCGGACGCGAGGCACCGGGGGAAAAGCTGGAGGCGGAAACGCCGGGAACCTTGGTCAGAATGTCGCCGAGCTGCCCGCTGAGATCGCGCTGAATAGCGGCAAGATCGATGATGTCCTGACCCGCGATGAAATCGAGTTCCTCCAACGCGTCGGCGCTGACGAGGATTTCACCGCGGTAATGCGGATCGTCCAAAACGTCCTCTTCGGCCTGCGCCTGATTTTCGGAGGGCTGTTCATTTGCTGGCGCAGCGCCCGCACCGCTTTGGGCCAAAGCGGGATAAGCGGCACCGACACCGCACAGCGCCGCCGCAACCGCGATACGAGAAACAATCGAAATCATGCAAACCCCGAGACGTTGAAGTGGTATAATGTGATAACGTATCACGCACCTAATGACTCATGCTCAATCCGCAACAGCCAATCGGGGAAATTCGACGAAACGCTGCCTCTATGGGGACATTCGGCATGGCAGTGCTGCAAATTTGACACGCATTCTGTCACGCAGATGAACGGCGGCGGCGGCGCGGCGCTAGGCGGGCAGCAGGTCCTTCACCGCATTCATGAAAGGAATGATCGAAACCGGCTTTGACAGATAACCCGATGCCCCGGCGGCACGAATCCTCTCTTCGTCACCCTTGGCGGCAAAGGCGGTCACGGCCAGCACCGGGATCGCCTTTAACACAGTGTCGCGCTGGGCAGCTGCAATCAGATCGACGCCGGAAATGCCGGGCAGCTGAATATCCATGATGATCAGATCCGGCACCGCCGCGCGCGCGGTTTCAAGCACGAGATGCCCATCGGCCACCGGGTCAACGTCGAACCCGTTTGCTTTCAGCACATCGTAGAACAATTTCCGGTTGAGGTCGTTATCCTCAACAACCATTATTCGCTTTGTCACTGAATACCCCGATACATTATAGCCGCGCTTGCTTGCTCGCCCGATCATTCCCAACTACCCCGACACAAAGGCCGCTACAATCCCGCAACTGTCCGATCATCCCCGCGACCCCGCATCGCCCGATGCTGTCACCCGCGCCGCAACGCTGGCGCTGGCGGCGCTTGGCTGGCTGCTGCAAGACGAAGAACGCGCCGCGCGCTATCTCGATCTGACGGGACTTGATCCGGACAGTTTGCGCGCCGGGCTGGATAGTCCGCAGGTGCTCGGCTCGGCGCTTGAATTTCTGGCCAATTACGAACCCGACCTGATCCGCGCCGCCGAGGCGCTGGCGGTTACACCCGAAGAACTGATCGCTGCCCAAAAGGACCTGACTGCATGAACCGCCCCCTGATTATCAGCGATTGCGACGAAGTCATCCTCCACATGGTCGCCCATTTCAAGGATTGGCTGGAGACCAGCGAGGGGGTCAATTTCAACCTCGAAGGGCATGATTTTGCCCATGCGCTGCGCTGGCAGGACAGCGGAGAATTGCTCGAACCGGCGGATATCTGGAAGAAACTCGGCGGGTTCTTCGACACGCAGATGGACCAGCAATTGCCGATTGCGGGCGCGGTCGATGCGCTGAATGCGCTCAATGAACACGCTGATGTGGTGGTGCTGACCAATCTGGTCGATTTCCGCCGGGACAAGCGCGCGCAGCAACTGGCCGCGCACGGCCTGCACGCCAAAGTCTACACCAATCAGGGACCAAAGGGCCCGGCCCTGCAAAAGATCGTCGCGGAATTCGCGCCAAGCCGCGCGATTTTCATCGACGATCTTGCCCAGCATCACCTTTCGGTAAAGGAAACCGCGCCCGACGTGGTGCGGTTGCATCTGTGCGGCGAACCGATGATCGCGGGCGCGATCGACTGCGCTTACAAGGGTGGTCATGCTGATGCGCGGATCGACCGCTGGTCAGAGGCTTTGCCGTGGTTGATGGAACGTCTGAAAAGGAATGCCGCATGACAATCAATGCACGTTTGGAAGAACTGGGCATCACTCTGCCCAAAGCCGCAGCCCCGGTCGCGAGCTATGTGCCGGTAGCGGTCCATGGCGGGATTGCGCATGTGTCGGGTCAATTGCCGTTCGTGGACGGGCAATTGGTGAAAGGGCGGCTGGGCGAGGATGTCACCCTGGAGGCTGGCGCAGATGCCGCGCGCGCCTGCGGTCTGATGATCCTGGCGCAGCTTGATGCCGCCGGATTGCTTGACCGGGTAGAGCGAGTGATAAAGCTGGGCGCTTTCATCAATTCCACCCCCGACTTCACCGATCAGCCCAAGGTTGCCAACGGCGCATCTGACCTGATGGAACAGGTGTTTGGCGAAGCGGGCAAGCACGCCCGCGCCGCTGTCGGCGTGCCCGCGCTGCCGCTGAGGGCGGCGGTAGAGGTCGATGCAGTGATCGCGCTGAAAGATGCCTAAGCTGCGATGAACCAACGCCGCGCCCCGGATTGGCTGACCCGGTGTGAATATGCCCATCGCGGGCTGCACGGGGACGGCGTGCCGGAAAACTCGCGGGCCGCGGCAGAAGGCGCGATTGCGGCGGGGCTGGGGATCGAATGCGATATTCAGCGCAGCGCAGACGATCACCCGGTGGTGTTTCACGACTGGAATCTCGAACGGTTGACGGGCCGGCCGGAAGAAACTGAACAGCTTGGCGCTGATGATCTCGAAACGCTTCGGCTGCTCGGCACGGATCAGCGTCCGATGCGGCTGGCGACATTCCTTGCGGCGATCGCAGGCCGTGTGCCGCTCCTGATCGAGATCAAGTCGCAGCCCGGTTATGATGTTGAATGGACCTGCCTTTATGTCGCGCGGCTGCTGGCCGACTATCGCGGGGATCATGCTGTGATGAGCTTCGATCCGCGCGTCGGCGCATGGTTCGCCGCCGAGGCTCCGCATGTCGCGCGCGGGCTGGTGGGGACCGACAGCCTCAAGAACGGGTTCGAGGGCGTATGGCGCGATCCAGTTGCGCTAGAGCTGGCGCGGCCCAATTTCCTTGCCCTGGATGTTCGCGACCTGCTTGACGAAAGTGCCGCTGCGTGGCGTGCCAGTGGACACCCGCTGCTGACCTGGACGGTGCACTCGCCCGAAACGCGGGCCCGCGGACTTGCCCATGCCGATGCCCTGATTGCCGAGGGGGCAGGTCTGGCATGAACGACCATGAATTGACCGTCCGCCTCGCACCGTCGGTCGGCAGCTTTGACGCCGCAGAATGGAACGCGCTGGGCGGCGATCGCAACCCGTTCGTCAGCCACGAATTCCTCACCGCGCTCGAAGATTCGGGCAGCGTTGGTGAGGGGACCGGCTGGGATCCGGTGCCGATTGTCATCACCGACGCAGATGACCGCCTGATCGCCGCCATGCCCAGCTATGCCAAGGGGCACAGTCAGGGCGAATATGTGTTCGACCGCAGCTGGGCCGATGCGCTGCACCGGGCGGGGCGCAATTATTATCCCAAGCTGCAAATCGCCGCGCCGTTCACGCCTGCCAATGGCCCGCGCCTGTTGCTGTCCGATCCCGCGCTATCGGGTCATCTGCTGAAGGCGGCAGAGATGGTCTGCGCGCAAAACGGGCTGTCGTCGGCGCATGCGACCTTTATCGATCCCGAACAGATTGCCTTGTTCGAAGCGGGCGACTGGTTGATGCGCAGCGACATTCAGTTTCACTGGAGCAACCGCGATTATCGCAGCTTTGACGATTTCCTCGATGAACTCGCCTCGCGCAAACGCAAGAACCTGCGCAAGGAACGTGAGGCAGCGCGGCTGGGTCTGCGGATTGAGCGGCTGTCAGGCGGCGATATCAAACCGCATCACTGGGACGCGTTCTGGGTGTTTTATCAAGATACTGGCGCGCGCAAATGGGGCACGCCCTATCTGACGCGCGAAGCCTTTACCCTGCTGGGCGAACGCATGAGCGAAAGGATGGTGCTGATCCTTGCCTATGACGATGATTGCCCGATTGCAGGGGCGCTCAACTTCATCGGCAGCGATGCGATCTATGGCCGCTATTGGGGCTGCACGCGCGATGTGCGTTTTCTGCATTTCGAACTGTGCTATTATCAGGCAATCGACATCGCCATCAAACTTGGCCTACCGCGAGTCGAAGCCGGGGCGCAGGGCGGGCACAAGCTGGCGCGTGGGTATGAGCCGGTCCAGACATGGTCTGCCCACTGGATTGCCGAGCCCGGATTTCGCGCCGCCATTGCCGATTTTCTCGACCGCGAACGCCGCGGAGTGGCGACCGATCAGGTGTTTCTGGATGCCAGAACCCCGTTCAAGAAGGGGGGCTGAACCCTATGCTTAGGCAGCGCGGCGTTCTTCGGCGAGCCAGCGGCGCGCCCGGCGCTGAGCCTCGGCGATTTCGCGCGCGGTCATTTCATCGGCCACATCGGCGCGGCACCAGCCCGCTTCTTCATGGCCGCGCGATGCGGCAAGGTTGAACCATTTGTGCGCCTCGACCAGATCGCAGGTCACCCCGTTGCTGCCGGTCGAATAGGCGACGCCCAGATCGAACAGCGCGGTCACGTCGCCGGCAGCGGCGCTCGCCAGATAGCCGGCAATCGCCAGATCAATCTCGCCAGCGTCAAGCCGCGCCGCATCCCCTGTATTGAAAATTTCCAGTTTCATTGCCCATTCCCCATTTTCATCGCCATTTTTGCACGATGACACAGACCCCCGTTCGAACTCTGCAACACCAGACCTGTCCAATCGTGGTCAACAATTGGTTAACGCAGCGCGAAATTTTTTGACGGCACGCCTAGCAAGCGCGTCATTTTGCCCGGATTTCCGCAGCTTTCAGAGTTTGTGAAGATTGCCGTGCCAAACCGGGCCAAACCGGCTTGTGCGGGCGGTATGGCTTGCCTATAGGCGCGGCAATGCCCCGACCTGCACAGCAGCAACCGTCGCGGTGGAAATGGGACGGTACGGTCAGCCAGGACTATTTGAGATTAGAGGACCACATGCCAGCGGCCGCGTCTGAAGAAATCACCATCCTTGAAAAAGCCAAAAGCATCCTTGCGCCCGATTACGTGCCAAGCGAGGATGAGGAATATATGGGCAAGAAGCAGCTTGCCTATTTCCAGATGTTGCTGATCGAATGGAAACGTTCGATCCACACCGCCGCCGGACAGACGCTGCAATCGCTCGCTGACGGACCCATGCGTGAGGCTGATCTCAACGACCGCGCATCAAGCGAGACCGATTGGGGCATCGAATTGCGCACCCGCGACCGTCAACGCAAGCTGGTGTCGAAAATCGACGCCGCGCTGCGCCGGATCGATCAGGGCGAATATGGCTATTGCGAAGTGACCGGCGATCCCATCGGCCTGCGCCGCCTGATCGCTCGCCCGGTGGCGACCATGACAGTCGAAGCGCAGGAAGCGCATGAACGGCGCGAAAAAGTGTCGCGCGACGATTGAACCCCCCCGCTCCGGCGGTAATCCTGACAGCGACACAAAGGCCAACCAGAAATTTCGTGTCAATTTGGCACGCGTCGCCGGTTTGGCGGGGCCACCGCGCGAAATTTAACGGCTCATTTACCGCGAAATTATAATCGGTTCGGCAGGGTCCGTGGCAGGTTTTGCACCCCGCCACGCTCGTTTTTTGGGGATGATTGCCCTTTGCCGGGGCAATCGTGAAGAACGGTTCAGGAGAATTGCAAGGATGACGGGTCTCGAAACCAGGAGCGTATCGCGCGATAGCCTGTTTCTGCTCGCCAATGTGCGGATCGAACAGCAAAGCGAGACGCATCGTGCGCGGGTTCGCAACCTTTCCGATGGCGGGATGATGGGCGAAGGCGCCATGCCGGTCAAACGCGGCAACAGGGTCACTGTAGAACTGCGCAATATCGGCACGATCGGCGGCACTGTCGCATGGGTTCAGGATCAGCGATTCGGCATTGCCTTCGATGAAGAGGTGGATTCGCAACTGGCCCGCAAGCCCGCTTTCGAAAGCTCGAATGACGACAACCATTTGAATGCACCATCCTATGCGCATCGCGCGCCGCCGCAGCTTGATCCAGGCAGCCTGCGCAAGGTCTGACACCATGCGGGTCCGGCGCTGTCCTTGCGCGCGGATTGAGCCAGTGACCGGGGCCAATAACATAAGCCAGTGACTTCGCGCTGACCTGCCGCTCACAAGCTGCTAGTCACTTTGGCGCAATGCGATTCTGTCTGATCCTGATTTCGGCCATGCTTCTTTCCGCTTGCGGTTCTGCGGCGGACCGAGGCCCGGTGGACATTGCAATTTTCGCCACTGAGGAAACGCTGATACAGGACGGCGTGCGGCTGTCACACGCGGCTCAACATGTGCGCGCATCAACCAATGAGGGGCTCGTTGCGCTGGATGCTGCGGGACAGGTCGTGCCCGCCATTGCCGAACGCTGGATCGTTACTGATGACGGGCTGAGCTATATTTTCCGGCTGCGCAGTTCGAATTGGCCCGACGGCGAAGAAATCACCGCCGCCGAGGTGCGCCGTTTGCTGCGCGAGGCGATCCGCAAGCTGGACGGCACCTCGCTCGGCCTCGACCTTGCCAAGGTGACAGAGGTTCGCGCGATGACCGGGCGGGTTGTCGAACTGCGCCTGTCGGGGCCGATGCCTGAATTTCTGCGGCTGCTTGCGCAGCCCGAACTCGGACTGGTCAATCGCGGCAGTGGTGCAGGGCCGATGGTCCTGTCGCGCGACGATGAAACGCAGATCATCCGGCTCAGCGCGCTGCCACCGCAGGAACGCGGGCTTCCCGCCAAAGAGGATTGGGAAGAGGTGTCGCGCGGGCTGAGTGTGCGCGCGCTGGCGGGACAGGCGGCGGTCGATGCCTTTACTGGCGGCGATGTGGATCTGTTGATGGGCGGAACGCTGGCGACCTTTCCGCTGGCGAAATTGGGTCCGCTGTCGCGCGGCACGGTGCAAGTCGATCCGGCACTGGGCCTGTTTGGCTTTATCATCCGCAGCGATGCTGGCGTATTATCTGATCCTGCGCGGCGCGAGGCGCTGTCGATGGCGATTGACCGTTCGGTCCTGATGCAGCCGTTCGGGCTGGGCGGCTGGCAACCGGCAACCTGGATCGTGCCGCAGGCCATGTTTGCGCCGACGCAATATCCGCTCAACCGGTGGGACGGGCTCGAAATTGACGAACGCCGCCAGATTGCACGGGCGCGCATCGCGCAATGGGAGGCGGGCAGCGGCGAACAGGCGGTGCTGCGGCTGGGTCTGCCCGAAGGTCCGGGCAGCGACCTGCTGTACGAACAGATTGCAGGTGCTTGGCAGAGCATTGGCGTCACATTGGTGCGCGTGGGTATTGGTGAAGGTGCAGAATTGGAATTGAGCGACCGGATGGCGCGCTATTCGTCGCCGCGTTGGTATCTCAACCAATTCAATTGCG
Source organism: Qipengyuania sp. ASV99 (assembly GCF_047872805.1). NCBI lineage: Bacteria > Pseudomonadati > Pseudomonadota > Alphaproteobacteria > Sphingomonadales > Erythrobacteraceae > Qipengyuania > Qipengyuania sp. ASV99. The sequence continues at coordinate 10,805 of NZ_JBLQUK010000009.1, forward strand.
CGCTCGACCTGGGACTGTGCTCACCCGGAGCCGATACGCTGGTACGCGATTCGCTGAGCGTTCGGGACCCTGAAGAAAAACAAGCACTTTTGGCAGAAGCCCATGCCGAAATCATAGCCGCCGAAGTGTTCATTCCGCTGGGCGTGCCAGTGCGATGGTCATTGGTGCGCGGCGCGGTGAGCGGGTATCAGGCGAACCAATGGGGCATCCACCCCTTGTTTCCGCTATCGCAGCCCACCAATTGATGCGGAAAAGGAGAATGCCATGAGCGGTCCCGATCGCCAACCTTTCGACGGTATTCAGAGTGGTCCGTTCACTGGCCCATCCGCTGGCCCATCCAATGGTCCGCAAGTGATGGGCCTGACCCTGCCCACTGGCAGCGACCCTGCTTCTGTCCGTGCGCGGGTGGAGGCGGTCGAATTGCTCCTTGAACGCAGCTTTCGCATCCCCGGCGTCAATTTTCCCATCGGACTCGACGCGCTGATCGGGCTGGTCCCGGTGCTAGGCGATATCGTCGCAACCGCGCTGGGCGCCTATATGGTGTGGGAGGCCCGCAATCTCGGGATGTCGAAATGGCAGCTCACCCGGATGGGTGCCAATGTCGCTTTCGATGCCGCAATCGGATTGTTGCCCGTGGTCGGCGATGCGGCGGATTTCGTATTCCGGTCGAACAGCCGCAATTTGCGGATCATTCGGAAACACCTAGACAAACACCACCCGGAAACCCGCATCATCGAGGGGTAATTCACGGGGCGGCACAGCCGATGGACGACGACCTGATTTGCCTATGCAGGTCTATTCGTCGCTCGCAGGCGAGCTTTCGCTGAGCATTTTGGCGCTTTTGGCGATGAACATCGTTGCCAGTGCGGACAGCATCACGCCAATCCCGACCGGAAGATAGGCGTTTTCCATCAGGTTCACCGTCATACACAGCCCGTACCCGATATTCAGACACGAAACCGCAAGCAGGACGACGCCCGCTGTCAGACTGGCATTTGGGTCGGCTTTGTTTGCCATGAACCATCCCTCGATAAGGCCCGGAAACCCACGCCGCGCACGAAGTTGTCACAGTCCTCGCCCTGCAACAAGCAGAACCGGCTAGGCCTCCAGCTCAATGTCCCAATACAGCCAGTCGCGCCATGTTTCGTGCAGGTAATTGGGCGGGAACAGCTTGCCGTGTTGCTGCAATTGCCAGCTTGTCGGGCGGATCGGTTTCATCTGCACCGGCATTTTCGCCTGGCTGGGCGTGCGTCCGCCCTTCTTCATGTTGCACGGCGCGCAGGCGGTGATGATGTTTTCCCATGTGGTGCGCCCGCCCAAACGGCGCGGGATCACATGGTCAAACGTCAGATGATGGTCGCTGCCGCAATATTGGCACTGAAACCGGTCGCGCAGGAATACGTTGAACCGCGTGAAGGCGGGAAATTCGCTCTGCTTCACATATTGCCGCAGCGCGATCACGCTGGGGATTTTCATGTCGAGGCTGGGCGAATGGACCTCGCGGTCATAGCTCGCGACAATATCCACCCGGTCAAGAAACACCGCCTTGATCGCGGTCTGCCACGGCCAGATGCTCAGCGGATAATAGGATAAAGGGGTGTAATCCGCATTGAGCACCAGCGCAGGGCACGCGGACAGGTTGCGTGTCGGATCTTCCCCGGCGCTGCGAAACTTCGCGGCGGTTTCGATCAGTTCGGCTTTGAACACTTCGGATGTTCCTCCCTGATTGAATGCGAACATGCCGTGGCAAGCTAAAGAGTCAAAGCCGTGACACTCTTGCTATCCACAGGGTCGGCCTGTTGATAAGATGTGGATAGCGCAAAAAAATGTCCACCCTGCCCTGCTTTGCTGCATGATGGCATGATGACCGCCTCGTCAGAACCCCCACCCCCCGTGGTCACCCGCTTTGCCCCTAGCCCCAATGGGCCGATGCATCTGGGCCATGCGTGGTCGGCGATTTTCGCGCATGATATTGCCCGCGCGGCTGGCGGAAGATTCCTGCTGCGGATCGAAGATATCGACGGTGCCCGGTCGCGCCCTGATCTGATCGACGATTACCGGCGCAATCTCGAATGGCTGGGTCTCGAATGGGACGAAGTGCCCGCGCAATCAACCCGGCTGGCCAGCTATGCGGCGGCTGCGGACGAACTGGCTTCGCGCGGATTGCTGTATCGCTGCACCTGCACTCGCAAGGAGATTGAGGATGCCGGTGCGCGCGAAGGTGAAGAGGGGCTGATCTATCCCGGCACCTGCAAACACGGCCCTGCTGACCCCGCGCTGCCCGCTGCACTGCGGCTGGATGCTGACAAAGCCCTGCGTGAGGTCGGCGAATTGATCTGGAACGATGCCGCCGCCGGGCCCGCCGCCGCCGATCTGAGCGGGTTTGGCGATGTCGTGCTGGTGCGCAAGGATGCGCCCGCCAGCTATCATCTCGCGGTGACTTTGGACGATGCCGCCGACGGAGTGACCATTGTGACGCGCGGGGCCGATCTGTTCACCGCGAGCCATATCCACCGGGTGCTGCAAGCCCTGCTGGGGCTGCCCGTGCCGCTTTGGCATCATCACGACCTGTTGCTTGACCCAGAAGGCCGCAAACTGGCGAAGCGGCGCGGATCGCCTGCGCTGTCTGACCGGCGCGAAAGCGGCGAGGATGGACTCGCGCTTGCCGCGCAACTGCGATTGCATAAAACGAAGGCTGGAACTTAACGCGAAGACGGCCATAATGTCTGGTATGAACTATATCCTCATCCCCCTGCTCATCGGGCTGTGCATCCTCGTCGTCGTATCACTGGTGCGCGGGATCATTGCCTTCCTGAAAACAACCAAGATCGACCTTGAAACCGGCGAAGGCGAAACCGTCACCGAAATGCAATTGCTGCAGAACAAGGCAATGTTCGCGCGGATCAAATATCAGGCCGCCGCCATCGCAGTGGTCGCGGTCATCGGTCTGCTGGCCAGCAGCTAGGCCGCAGCGCGCATCCATGGTCAAGCTCAACAAGATTTACACCCGCACCGGCGATGACGGCACCACCGGCTTTGTCGATGGATCGCGCGCGCCCAAACATTCGGCGAGGATGACAGCCATCGGCGCGGTCGATGAGGCAAATTGCGCCATCGGTTTTGCGGCGATCCTGATGTCGGATCAACCCGCCGCCGATATTGCGCGCATTCAGAACGACATGTTCGATCTGGGCGCGGATCTGGCGACGCCCGGCGACGACTTCACTCCGTCGGAAATGGTGCTGCGGATTGTTGCGGCGCAGACCGATTGGCTGGAGCAGCGGATTGACGCGCTGAACAAAGACCTTGCTCCGCTGACCAGCTTTATCCTGCCCGGCGGGACAGAGCTTGCCGCGCGGCTGCATCTGGCCCGGTCGAGCACCCGCGCCGCCGAACGCGCGATGACCGCGCTTGCGGAACAAGCGCCCGTCAATCCCGCAGCGCTGGCCTATATTAATCGCTTGTCGGATTATTTTTTCGTGCTGGGCCGGGTCGTCAACGACAATGGCCAGCGCGATGTAAAGTGGGTTCCCGGCGCCAATCGCTAAAGGCTGCGCCGTGCCTATGTGACCTCGACAAAACGACGCTAGCCACGCTAGCGCTTCCTCGCTACCACGCGCGCTTTGCTGCACTTGCGAAGGACATATTGCCATGCGGAACATTGCCGTCATCGGGGCCGGTCAGATGGGAACCGGGATCGCTCAGACCATTGCGGCGCAGGGGATGCTGGTCATGCTCTCCGATATTGATCTGGCCACGGCTGAGGCGGGCAAGGGCAAGATCGAACAGGCTGTCACCAAACTGGTCGGGCGCGGCAAGATCGAAGCCGACGCTGCCGAAGCCTTGTTGGCGCGAATCACGCCGGTTGCCGATTACGCCCCGATGGAAAGCGCCGAACTGATTATCGAGGCGGCGACAGAGAAGGAGCCGATCAAGCAGGCGATCTTTGACAACGCTGGCAAAGTGCTCGCGCCGACCGCGATCATGGCGTCGAACACGTCTTCGATCCCGATCACCCGGATGGCCAACCATTCGCCCGATCCGGCGCGCTTTATCGGGCTGCATTTCTTCAATCCGGTGCCGGTCATGGGCCTGATTGAGGTCATCCCCGGCCTCGCCACCGCGCAGGCGACCACCGACCGCATCGTCGGTTTCGCCGAAGGTCTGGGCAAGGAAGTGGTGCTGAGCCAGGATGAACCCGGCTTTGTCGTCAACCGCATATTGCTGCCGATGATCAACGAGGCGGTGTTTGTGCTGGGCCAATCGACGGCGGGGATCGAGGATATTGACAAGGGTTGCCGCCTTGGCCTCAATCATCCGATGGGGCCGCTGCAACTCGCTGATTTCGTGGGGCTTGATACTTGTCTCGACATTATCAAGGTGCTCTACAAAACCACTCGCGACAGCAAATACCGTCCCGCGCCGCTGCTGGTGAAATATGTCGAGGCTGGGTGGCTGGGCCGCAAGACGGGTCGCGGTTTCTACGATTACACGGGCGATGCGCCGGTCCCCACGCGGTAAATCCCAGACCGGTTTCGGGCGCCGGCTTCGGGCGCGGGTTTCGCGGGTTATTCTACCCGTTCAAGCGAAGCGGATTCGTTGCCACCGGATCTTTCCAGCGGCGGAGCATTGGCTGCCGCACCTGATTGTATGCGCGGCCCGTCGCCCTGCCGTGACCGCTGAGTTGCGGAGCCGCCCCGCGCTTCGCTGCGCATGTCTTCCTGCGCGCCCGAACCGGAATAATCGCCAAATTCAGGCTGTTCGCTGGGCATCGGCCCGGCCGCTCCGCTGCCAAAGGCGCTGGCCGTATCGACAGAGGAAGCATTCCAGTCATCGGCATAGCCATCATCCGCCCATGCGGTCTGCGGCGCTGGCTGCGCAGGTGCGGGTTTGGCGGCCTCGGCTTCGGGCTGGGCAACCACTTCGGGTTCAACGGCTGCTTGCGGCAGAAATGCGCTCGCCGCGAAAGACGCAGCGACGCCGATGGCGATCGTCACCCCGGCGAAACCCAGCGCGGCTTTGGGATTGGCAAACATGCTTTTCGACATAGGGCAGATATAACCCGCAGAGGGTTAAGGTTTGGTGCAAGCCCGCTTCAATCAATCTCGCGCTTCAATTCATACAGCAGGTCGAGCGCGCCGCGCGGACTGAGCGCGTCGAGATCGGTGTCGCGCAGCCGGGCGGCAAGCGCCTCTGCTGCCGACGGCGCTGACGGGGTCGGCGCCTGCGCTGCGGCGGCGGCGAACAGCGGCAATTCGCCCAGCCCCCGCGCCAGTCCGCCGGTTTCGCTGCGTGCCTCCTCCAGCCTGTGCAAGACCTGCCGCGCACGCTCGACCACGGCATCGGGCACCCCCGCCAATTTAGCCACCGCCAGCCCGTAGGAACGGTCCGCCGGGCCATCGGCCAATTCGTGCAGCAGCACCAGATCGCCCTTCCATTCGCGCGCCCGGACATGGTGCAGCGAGAGATTGGCGCAGCTTTCCGCCAGCCGCGCCAATTCGTGATAATGCGTGGCGAACAGGCACCGGCAAGTGATCCGCGAATGCATCGCTTCGGCCACCGCCCAGGCCAGCGCCAGCCCGTCATAGGTCGATGTGCCGCGCCCGACCTCATCCAGAATCACGAAACTGCGCGGGGTCGCCTGCGCAAGAATCGCCGCGGTTTCGACCATTTCGACCATGAAGGTGGAGCGCCCTCGTGCCAGATTGTCCGACGCGCCGACGCGGCTGAACAATCGGTCGACCAGCCCGATCCGCGCCGCGGTTGCAGGCACATGGCACCCCGCCTGTGCCATCAGCACGATCAGCGCATTCTGCCGCAGAAAGGTCGATTTGCCGCCCATGTTCGGCCCGCCAATCAGCCACAAATGATCGCTTTCATTGAGAGCGCAATCATTGGCCACAAACCGCTCCCCGGCCTTGGCCAGCGCCGCCTCGACCACTGGGTGCCGCCCGCCGGTGATCGTCAGGCCGCGCCCTTCCTCCACGTCCGGGCGGCACCAATCGCCCTCGGCGGCGCGTTCGGCATTGGCAGCGCTGACATCGATCCGGGCAAGCACGGCGGCGGTGGCGGCGATGCCTTCGCGCGCGGCGATGATGGCGCCGGTCAGTTCCTCGAAATGCGCCTCTTCGGCGGCGAGCGCGCGCCCGCCAGCCTCGGCAATCCGCGATGCCTCTTCGTGCAGGCTGAGCGAATTGAACCGCACTGCGCCTTTCATCGTCTGACGGTGGGTAAAGCCGCTGTCTGCCGCCATCAGCGCATCGCCGTGGCGGCTGGGCACTTCGATGAAATAGCCGAGCACGCCGTTGTGCCTGATCTTCAGCGCGGCGATCCCGGTGTCGCTGCGATAGCGCGCCTCCATCGCCGCAATCGCGCGCCGCGAATTGCCCGCCGCATCGCGCAGCTCATCAAGGCTGGCGTCATAGCCCGGCGCGATGTAACCGCCGTTTGAGCGCTCTGTCGGCGGAGCGGCGACCAGCGCCCGGCTGAGCAGATCGGTCAGCGCGCCGTGGCCGGTCAGCCGGGGCAACAACGCCCGCAGCAGCGCCGGTGCATCGGCCTCTTTCGACAACCAATCGTGCAGTCGCCGGGCCTCTTCCAACCCGTCGCGGATTTGCCCCAGGTCGCGCGGACTGCCCCGGCCCGCCGCGATCCGGCCCAGCGCCCGGCCCATATCAGGCAGCGCGCGCAAGCAATCGCGCAGGTTCGCGCGTTCAATTGGCCGCTCGCGCCAGAACCCCACCAGCGCCAGTCGGTCTTCAATTGCGGCGCGGTCGAGCAAGGGTGCGGCGAGGTCTTCGGCAAGCAGCCGCGATCCCGCCCCGCTCGAACAGCGATCCAGCGCCGCGATCAGGCTGCCTGCACGCCCTCCGCCTGCGCTTTCAAGGATTTCGAGGCTGGCCCGCGTCGCCTGATCCATCGCCATGGAGGCCGCAGCGCTGCGCGCCACCGGCGGCAGGATCAACGGCATGGACCCGCGCCCGACATGGTCAAGATAGGCGATCAATCCGCCCGCCGCCGCCAGCATCGCGCGCGAAAATTCGCCGAAGCCGTCGAGCGTTGCAACCCCGTGCTGGGCGCAAAGCCGCGCTGCGCCGCCACCGCTGGAAAAATCGCTATGGGTGCGGAGCGTTGCATCTTCCGGCCCGTGCGGCCAGTCTTCGGGCACCACCACTTCGGTCGCGCCAAGCCGCGCCAGTTGCGCGCCCAGCATCTCAGGCGCGGCTTCCTCCAGCACCATCGCGCCGGTCGATATGTCGCAGCTGGCAAGGCCGATCACCCCGCGCACCTCGGCCAGCGCCGCCAGCACATTGGCACGGCGCGGTTCGAGCAAGGCTTCTTCGGTTAGCGTTCCCGCCGTGACGAACCGCACAATGGCGCGCGCGACCAGCGCTTTGGAAGCGGGCCGGCCTTCGCGCTTTGCCCGCGCCTTTGCCTCGTCCGGGGTTTCGACCTGTTCGGCAATCGCCACCCGCTGACCGGCCTTGATCAGCCGGGCAAGATAGCCTTCCGCCGAATGGACCGGCACCCCGCACATCGCCACCGGCGCGCCGCCATGCTGACCGCGCGCAGTCAGCGCAATGTCGAGGATCTCTGCGGCCACTTTGGCATCGTCAAAGAACAGCTCGAAGAAATCGCCCATCCGGTAAAACAGCAGCGAATCGCCTGCCTCGCGTTTCAGCGCGAGATATTGCTCCATCATCGGAGTCGGCCTGTTTTCAGATTCCTGGAGGTCTTTTTCGGCCATTGCACCCGCCTAGCGAGCGCGGGAATGATTCGGAACGGGCATCCACGCTTTTTTCAACGCACTTGGCCTCTATCATCTGCGCCGGGAGCGGGCTAAGCCGGGGAGAACGTGCAAACCGTGCAATTGGTGGGATTTTAGGGGGGTTTATCATGGCTGATGAAAACAAGGGCGGCTTTACCGCTCGTGAGGCGCTATTTTATCACGAATCGGGTCGCCCCGGTAAGATCGAGATCGTCGCAACCAAACCGATGACCTCGCAGCGCGATCTCAGCCTCGCCTATTCGCCGGGCGTCGCGGTCCCGGTCGAGGCCATCGCCGCAGACCCCGCGCTAGCCATGCGGTACACCGCCAAAGGCAATCTGGTTGCGGTTATCTCAAACGGCACCGCGATCCTCGGTCTCGGCAATCTCGGCGCGCTCGCGTCGAAACCGGTGATGGAGGGCAAGGCGGTGCTGTTCAAACGCTTTGCCGATGTTGATTCGATCGACATCGAACTCGACACTGAAGATCCCGAAGCGATCATCAACGCGGTCGCCTTGATGGAGCCGAGCTTTGGCGGGATCAACCTTGAGGACATCAAGGCGCCCGAATGCTTCATCATCGAAGCCGCGCTGCGCGAACGCATGAATATCCCCGTCATGCATGATGACCAGCACGGCACCGCGATCATCACTGCGGCGGGTCTGCTCAACGCCTGTTATCTGACCAACCGCAAGATGGAAGACGTCAAGGTTGTGGTGAATGGCGCGGGCGCGGCGGCAATCGCCTGCACCGCTCTGATCAAGGCGATCGGCGTGCGCCACGAAAACGTCATCATGTGCGACCGCAGCGGTCCGATCACGCCGGGCCGCAGCGGGGTCGATCAATGGAAAAGCGCCCATGCGGTTGCCACCGACGCCACCACTCTTGAAGAGGCGCTGAAAGGCGCGGATATCTTCCTCGGCCTGTCGGCAGCCGGTGCGCTCAAGCCCGAATGGGTCGCCGACATGGCGGACAAACCGATCATCTTTGCGATGGCCAACCCGACCCCGGAAATCATGCCCAACGAAGCCAAGGCCGTGCGCCCCGATGCGATCATCGCCACTGGGCGCAGCGATTTCCCCAACCAGGTCAACAATGTGCTGGGCTTCCCCTTCATCTTCCGCGGCGCGCTCGATGTGCAGGCGACCACGATCAATGAAGAAATGAAGGTCGCCGCCGCCACCGCGATTGCCGAACTGGCGCGCGAGCAGGTGCCCGAAGAAGTCGCCGCCGCTTACGGCAAGAACCAGAAATTCGGGACCGATTACATCATTCCGGCCCCGTTTGATCCGCGCCTGATCGAAGTCGTGTCCTCTGCCGTGGCCAAGGCAGCGATGGATTCGGGCGTCGCCAAGAGCCGCATCGACGATTTCGACGCCTATCGCGTGCAGCTGCGTTCGCGGCTCAATCCGACCACTTCAGTGCTGACCGGGGTTTACAACGAGGCAAAGAACAATCCCAAGCGGATGGTGTTTGCCGAAGCCGAAGAGGAAGTGGTGCTGCGCGCCGCGATCCAATTCCGCGATTTCGGCTATGGCGAACCAATTCTGGTGGGCCGGACCAAAGCGGTGATGGACAAGCTGCACCAGCTTTCGGTTTCCGATCCCGGCAGTTTCGACATTCAGAACTCGGCTGACAGCCCGCATATCCCGGCGATGGTGGATTTCCTCTACAAACGCCTGCAACGCCGCGGCTATACCGAGCGCGATGTGCGCCGCATGGTCAATCAGGAACGCAACATCTTTGCTGCGCTGCTGGTTGCGCTGGGTCACGGTGACGGGATGATTTCGGGCCTGACCCGCACCTATGCCCAGACCGTGCGCGAAGTGAATATGGTGCTCGATAAAAAGACCGATGCGCTGCCGTTCGGTATCCACATGATGATCGGCAAGAACCACACCACCTTCCTTGCCGATACGACGATCAACGAACGGCCCAACTCGGTTGAACTGGCCTATATCGCCAAGGAAACCGCCGCCGTCGCCCGCCGCATGGGCCACGAACCGCGCGTCGCGTTTCTATCCTATTCGACCTTTGGCAACCCTTCGGGCCAATGGCTCAGCAATATCCGCGAAGCGGTCGCGATCCTCGACCGCGACGGCTGTGATTTCGAATATGAGGGCGAAATGGCCCCCGACGCCGCGCTCAACCCCAAGGTGATGGCGCTCTATCCTTTCAGCCGCCTGTCGGCTCCGGCCAATGTGTTGATCATGCCGGGCCTGCAATCGGCGAATCTGTCGGCCAAGCTGCTGCGCGAACTGGGCGCGAACACAACGGTGGGACCAATGCTGATCGGAATGGAAAAGCCCGTGCAGATTGTCCCCATGACCGCCGCCGCACCCGATGTGCTGACGCTGGCGGTGCTGACCAGCGCGGGGGTGGTGGGCTGACGCAAAAAAGGCCCGGTCTGATGCCGGGCCCTTGTTTGCTTTCGGTCTGATGCGACCGATGTGTTTGGCGTTATGCGGCCATCGCTTCCTTGTTGACCTCTGCCACGGCGACACCGGTCATACGGACATCGCCGCTGCGGGTATTTTCGAGGCAGCGGCGCAGGGTTGCTGCATCACCGTCAAAGCCAAGCCGTTCGGCGAAGGCGGTCGCGGTACCGTATCCTGCCATCGCGTAGTGCGCCATGCGCTGATACTGGGCGATGATCGAGGCGTCGCGTACATCGCGATCTGCGATGTCGGCGTTGATCGCATGTGCCTTCGCTTCCTTGACGAGGCCTTCCATGCCCTTGCAGAATTCTGCTGTCGGATCGGCATCGCGGTTCCGGATCAGGCCCTTGACCTGCTCCATGCCCTGCGAAATGCCCTGGGCGCCGTCCGCGAGCGCGGTTTTCAGGTCGCGCGAGGTTGCCGTATCGTGCAATTGCTTGGTCACATCGAGCGCCTGCTTGTTGGCGCTGTAGATGTCCTGCAGCTGGTCGATATAGAGGTCGGTAAGAGTGCGGATAGTCATTGTGGTTCGTCCCTTCGTTCGAGTTGACGTATACCTAATCAATGCGCGGACCTTACCGATTGTTCCGAAAAAGTCTTTAAAATACCGATATATAAGACAGCGTCCGCGGTAAGCTCGGGCAAAATGTGGGCGCTATTTCAGGATCGTTTCGATTGGCACATAGTCCAAATCATACCCGAAATAGCGCGGGCTGAAGACTGCGAGTCCTGCTTTGCTGCGCCATAACGGGTCGCAGCGGAAGCCGAGCACAGCTACCTCCTGCCCTTTGGTGAAGTCGGGATTGTTGACCCCGTCGTATGTCACAAGGTCGATCACCGAGATGAGGTCGGGGCAGGTCGCGACTACTGCGCTGTCGCGTCGCGCGACGAGGTGTTCGTTCTTGTAGTCGCTCAGGAAAGTCTGGCCAGCGAACGCGCCGGTTCCGACAATTGTGACCTCTCCCATCAAAAATCCGTCCTCGTCGCGCCAGTCGAAATCGCTGACCGTGCCGGTGAACAGCAGGTAGCCGTCACCCGCCTTGCGCGCAGCCTCGATCGGGTCGCTGTTTACGGCCTTGGCTTCGCGCACCGCCGCACCGATCGAACGGGCGAGGGTGAGGCTGCCCTGCACCAGCGTTCCCGCACGCTTTGCCTGACGCCCGGTAATCGGGCTGTCGGTCACACCGCATTCCCGGCTCACAACCGCTACCGCGCGCAGGATATCCTCTGCGCGGGTCGGATCGCCGAGCTGGCCGACCACCATCTCATCCCCGAACGGGGTCGCCGCGCCGATTGGTGTGAGAGGGATGCCAGCGACCTTGACCGAATGCTGATTGATCTCGGGTACAGCGCGACCAACCGTATCGGCATCGAGCGCAGGAACGCCCAGCCGCGCGGCGATGGAGAGACCCTCGGCAAGGCTCAACGGCCCGATTTCCCCGAGGATTACGGCGGAGAATTTCTGTCCTATGTGCTTTTCGAGCGTCTCGAACGCGGCCTGGACGGGACTATCGATGCGCCCTTCGATTCCATCGAGCCGCGCCTGCATTGCGTCACTGGCCGGCGCGAGGCTCGCAAGGCCATACGGGCACGCAACCCGGTCGCTGTCGGACAGAGCGGTAACGGGCAGGGCAGAAAAACTAAGGCCTGCGGCTAGATCCCCGGCGATCAGGGCGCGCGCCTCGGCAAGGCTGCCCCCGCCCCCGGTGCCGAGATAGGAACTGCCGACCAGCGCGTCTTCGAGCGCTTCGGCATCGAGCGGGGCAGCGTCGTCGCGGACGGCCCGTGGCACCCCGCCGCCTTCACCCGGAGCAGTCTCGCGGCATGCCGCCAGCGCCCCAGTTGCGATTGCCAGTCCGCCAAGAAATTGCCGCCGTGATGCCATTGGAGCCCCTTTTTCCGGCGAGCTTGGCGCGCCGCTGCGGGGATTGCAATCACCGCCGCCGAAATCGGAAGTACCACACCTCATGGCCAAATACCGTGCGGGCCTTGTGTTCGTAGCGGGTTTCACACCAGCCGCTGGGGCGGTTCTGCCAGTCTGCGGGGCCTTCTGCGACCCATTCGAATGCGTCCGTATGGCGCTGCATCACCATCAGCGCGTGGCGCAGATAGACCGCGTGATCGGTGCCGAACCGAAACTCGCCGCCGGGCTTCAGCTTGGCGGCGATCATCTGCAGCGGCCCGTCGTTCATCATCCGCCGCTTGGCGTGGCGGGCTTTGGGCCAAGGGTCGGGGTGGAGCAGATAGACCATCGTCAGCGCGCCGTCGGGTATCCGCTCCAGCACACCTAGCGCGTCACCGTGATGCAGCCGCACATTGGCGAGCCGGTCATCCTCAATATGGGTGAGCGCCTGCGCCACGCCGTTGAGGTAAGGCTCTGCGCCAATAAACCCGTGATCGGGCAGCAGATCGGCGCGGTAGGCCAGATGCTCGCCCCCGCCAAAGCCAATCTCGAAATGCAGCGGCCGATCCCCATCCGCGCCATCCCCGAACAACCCCGCTGCCGTCACCGGCCCTTCGGTCGGGACGGCGATCCTGGGCAGCAAAGTGTCAACCAGCCCCTGTTGACGCGCGCGCAACGGCTTGCCCTGGCTGCGGCCATACAGCCGGCTGAGCGTGGTGGGATCGCCTTCCTTAAATGCCGTCATGCCGTGCCCGCTAGTCTGCCAAGGCGGGACCTGTCCAGATAAGAATATGGGGACCGCGGGTTGAGGGCACCGGACACATCCCTATAGAGCGGCGTAGATATGGAAGAACTCTCCCGCACATTCGCCGCGCAGCCGCTGTGGCTGCAATCCCTGATCGGCCTTGCTCTATTAGCGGCGGCCTCGCTGGCGCTTAATTATGTGCTCAAACATGTGATCCTGAGGCTGGCGGCCCCATACCTCGACCGCCAGACCAAGACGATCGACAAGGCGGCAACCTGGCTGGCCACCGCTGCGCCATTGCTGGTCGTGTCGCGCGGGATCGCGCTGGTCCCGCACCTGCCGCAAGAGGTTTACACTCTCGTTAGCAACACCGCACAGGCGTTGATCGTGATTTCGGTGGCGATGGCCATTGTCAAGTCGCTGACCTACGCCAACGAGCTGTACGAACGCCTGCCGCGATCACGCAACCGCCCGATCAAGGGGTTTGTGCAGGTTGTGAAGATCCTCGTTCTGTGCGGCGCGGCGATTATCCTGATCGCGGTGCTGATTGACCAGTCACCGCTGCTGCTGCTGTCGGGTCTTGGCGCGATCACCGCCGTGCTGCTGTTGGTGTTCAAGGACACGATCCTCAGCCTGGTCGCCAGCGTTCAGCTGACCACCAACGATATGCTGCGCGTCGGCGACTGGATCACCATGCCCAGCATGAGCGCCGACGGCGATGTCATCGACATCTCGCTGCATACGGTGAAGGTGCAGAATTTCGACAAGACAATCATCACCATCCCGACCCACCGGATGGTATCCGACGCCTATCAGAACTGGCGCGGGATGAGCGAAAGCGGCGGGCGGCGGATCAAACGGTCGCTGATTATCGACCAGAACAGCATCCGGTTCCTGACCGAGGTAGAGGTGGACGAGCTCAAGAAGTTCAAGATGCTCGAACCCTATCTGGCGGCCAAGCGCGAGGAAATTGCCGAATGGAACGCGCGCGAGCTATCGGGTGAAGACGCGCCGGTCAACGCGCGGCGGCTGACCAATATCGGCACTTTGCGCGCCTATATCACCGCCTATCTTGGCTGGCACCCAAGCATTGCCGAGGATTTCACCCTGATGGTGCGCCAGCTGGAGCCGGGTCCGCAGGGCATCGCGCTGGAGGTCTATTGCTTCACCAACACCACTTCATGGGGCATTTACGAAGGCATTCAGGCCGATATTTTCGATCATCTGCTGGCGATCATTCCGGCGTTTGGCTTGAGATTGTTTCAGGAGCCGAGCGGGCACGACATGGCGAGGGCCTTTGCCGAACCAGATGAATAGCAAAACGCCCGAGGCGCGAGGCCCCGGGCGTTTTTGGATTCCGGATCGATGAAAGCGTGGCCTACGCCGCTTCGGCCTGGCTGTCGGGATCGCGCAGCACATAGCCGCGGCCCCAGACGGTTTCGATATAATTCTCACCGCCGCACGCATGGCTGAGCTTCTTGCGCAGCTTGCAGATAAACACGTCGATGATCTTGAGTTCGGGTTCGTCCATGCCGCCATACAGGTGGTTGAGGAACATTTCCTTGGTCAGCGTGGTGCCTTTGCGCAAGCTGAGCAGCTCTAGCATCGCATATTCCTTGCCCGTCAGATGCACGCGGGCGCTGTCGACTTCGACCGTCTTGGCATCGAGGTTCACCGCCAGCTTGCCGGTGCGGATGACCGACTGGCTGTGGCCTTTTGAGCGGCGCACCACAGCGTGAATACGCGCGACCAATTCTTCGCGGTGAAACGGCTTGGTCACGTAATCATCTGCGCCAAAACCGAACGAACGGATCTTTGAATCCATCTCGGCGATCCCGGACAGGATCAGCACCGGGGTCTGCACCTTGGCGACGCGCAATTTCTTCAGCACGTCATAGCCATGCATGTCGGGCAGGTTCAAATCGAGCAGGATGATGTCGTAATCATACAGCTTGCCGAGGTCCAAGCCCTCTTCGCCGAGGTCGGTCGAATAGACGTTGAAACCTTCGGTGGTGAGCATGAGCTCGATGGCCTTCGCCGTTGTCGGCTCGTCCTCAATCAGCAGCACTCGCATGTGTGGTCCCCTAATTGCCCCGTATGGCGGACATCATGTGCGCGGTAACATCTCGATAAGAGACATTGCCCTCTATTAACCACACAAGGTCTGAACGGAAAAGGTTAATTTTGCGTAAACCCAGCAATTCCGGCGAGTCGCGCGGGCACTACGTAACGAATGGCGTGATGATTCGGCGGCAGGTCGGGGCCAGATCGGGATCGGTTCAGAGGCTTTCGAGCCGTTTGTGCCGCCGTCTTTGCGCGCTTGACCCGATCCCTGCGGCCTCGCGGTATTTGGCGACGGTGCGGCGGGCGAGGTCAAATCCTTCGGCCTTGAGCATCTCGACCAGCGCCTGATCGCTCAGCACCTTTTTGGCGTCCTCGGCATCGGTCAGCGCCTTGATCCGGGCCTTGATGGCTCCAGACGAGGCACCTTCGCCGTCACTTGACCCAACCCCGCTGGTAAAGAAATATTTGAGCTCAAAACAGCCCCGGTCGCAGTTCAGATATTTGTTGCTGGTGACCCGGCTGACAGTGCTTTCATGCATGTCGATTTTCTCGGCCACTTCGCGCAAGGTCAGCGGGCGCAGCTCGGATACGCCGCGGCGAAAGAAACCGTCCTGCTGCTTCACGATTTCGGCGGCGGTCTTGAGGATCGTCTTTTGCCTTTGGTCGAGCGCGCGGATGAGCCAATGCGCATCGGCGAGCTTTTCCTTGAGCCAGCCCTGCGCCTCTTCGCTGGGTGCACCGGCGCTGAGTTCGACATAATAGCTGCGATTGACGATCAGACGCGGCAAGGTGGCCTCGTTCAACGCGATGTCCCAGCCGCCGCTATCGTTCCGGGTGACCAGGACATCGGGGATCACCGCCTCACTGGTTACCGCGGCAAAGGCGAGGCCGGGCTTGGGATCATAGGAACGCAATTCGCGCAGCATGTCGGCAAAATCTTCGTCATCGACCTGGCAGATGCGTTTGAGCCGGGCGACCTCCCCCTTGGCAACCAGATCGAGATTGTCGATCAACGCGCGCATACAGGGGTCGTAACGGTCCGCCTCTTTCGCCTGCAGCGCCAGACATTCGGCCAGAGTGCGCGCCCCGACCCCGGTGGGATCGCACATCTGCACCACTTCAAGCGCATCCTCCGCCTGATCGAGCGTGATGCCGAGATCATAGGCGATGTCGCGCAGATCGGTGGTGAGATAGCCCGCCTCATCCAGCAATCCTGCGATGTGGCGCGCGGCGCGGACCTCGCCTTGATTGACCGCCAGCCCGCCGATTTGCCGATCAAGATGTTCGCTCAGCGACAGTTCGGCGGCGCGCGCGGATTCGATGCCCGAATAATCCTCCGCGCCCCCGCCCGCGCTGCCGGCCCCATCGCCAATCGCGCCGCCCCATTCAGCGTTGGCCCATTCCGCATCGCTATTGCGGGCACCATCGCCGCTGCTGCCGCCAACGCCGGGGTCGCCGTCACCCGTATCGCGGTCGCGGTCGAGCGCGCTGGTATCAATGTCGAGCGGGGCGTCGCCTTCGCCCTGACCCTGCGCAATCAATTGATCGGCGGTGAACTCCTCGCGCGGAACATCACTCTCGCCATCCGGCTCCCCGGCCTCTCGCGAGACCGCCCCCGCTTCGAGCAAGGGATTGGCTTCGAGCGCGTCGGCGATGAAGCTCTCAATTTCAAGATTGGAGGCCGCAAGCAGTTTGATCGCCTGCTGCAATTGCGGCGTCATCACCAATTGCTGGGATTGGCGAAGATCGAGGCGTGGACCAATTGCCATCGCAGCAGCCGTTAGAGCGTGAAGCTCTCGCCAAGATAAAGACGCTTTACGTTTTCATCCGCAACCAGCGCCTGCGGGGTGCCCGCAAACAGCACCTGCCCGCCATATATAATGCAGGCGCGGTCAACGATGTCGAGTGTTTCGCGGACATTGTGATCGGTGATCAGGACCCCGATCCCGCGCCGTTTCAAATCCTTCACCAGATCGCGGATATCGCTGATCGACAGCGGATCGATCCCGGCAAAGGGTTCATCAAGCAGCATGATTGAAGGCTTTGCAGCCAAGGCGCGGGCAATCTCGCAGCGCCGCCGCTCACCCCCCGATAGCGCCATGGCCGGGCTTTCGCGCAGCCGCGCAAGGCCGAATTCATCGAGCAACCGTTCCAGTTCGGCGGCGCGGGTGGCCCCGTCAGGCTCAACCATTTCGAGCACGCAATTGATGTTCTGCTCGACGGTCATCCCGCGAAAAATGCTGGTTTCCTGCGGCAGATAGCCCAACCCCAGGATCGCGCGCCGATACATCGGCAGATTGGTCACATCCTCGCCGTCCATCAGGATGCGGCCCGAATCGGGCTTCACCAGCCCCATAATCGAATAGAAACAGGTGGTCTTGCCCGCGCCATTGGGACCGAGCAGCCCGAGCACTTCGCCCTTGGCCACGGTCAGCGAAATGTCGGTCAGCACCGCGCGCTTGTCATAGCTTTTGGCGATGGAAATGACTTCGAGCCCGCCTCCGGGCAGCGGCGCGGAGGCATCAGCGGCAGCGGCGGACGCAGCGGCACCATCGACCGCCGCGTTGGATCCGTTTGCAACGTAGGCGGGATCGTCCAGAGAGGGTGAATCGCTCATGACGCCATGCCTTAGCATTGTCGGCTGCGCAGGAAAGAGCGCGATGCGACGTTTTGGCAAGATTTTTGCTTTGAGCACGCCTGTCTGCCAGTCATCGCAGCGCGCCAGTGATAAAACACCAGACTTTCCAGCAAGATGCGCGCGTTGCTCCCCCAGCGATTGTAAGATTGTTGCGGTATGGTTACGAAGCTTGCAAGTCTTCCCCGGTTTTGAGATACTCATATACAACTGGAAACCGTTGGGGAGCGGATTGATGCGAGAGCTGGCAAAGCACCAAAGCGTAGCGGGCAAGACCCGCGACTGGCGCAAGGCGATGAGCGATCATGTCGCCTACGCTCTCGTCATCTACACCATCTTGCAGATATTTCTCACGGTGAAGGCGCTCGGCGAAGGTTTCTCATCGCTCATGCCCTATTTTGCGCTGGTGGTGCTGGTGGCAGCGATCATTCCGCTGTGCCGCTGGTTTGAAAAGCGCTGGTCGCATCTCTCCGACGAACAGGCCGCCGACGAAGATTATGCCGCCGCGTTCCGCCGCGACACGATCGGTCTATGGGCGCTCGCGCTTTGTCTGCCGGTGGCGCTGACCGCGCTGTTCAAGACAATTTTCTAGCGGCTGAGCCTGAGGCGGGGCCTAAGCCTTGGCTTCCTTGGCCGCCCGCTCGATTGCTTCCATCACGATCTGACGCGCTTCGGCACGGTCGCCCCATTTGCCAATCCGCACCCATTTCTCGGCTTCCAAATCCTTGTAATGGGTAAAGAAATGCTCGATCTGCTGCATGATGATTGACGGCAGGTCCTTGGTCTCTCCGACGTCCGAATAATATGGGAAAGTCGTGTCGACCGGCACGCAGATCAGTTTTTCATCGCCGCCATGTTCATCTTCAAGATTGAGCACCCCAATCGGGCGCGAGCGCACGACGCAGCCCGGAATGAACGGTGAGCGCGCAATCACCAGCGCATCCAGCGGATCACCATCGGGGCTGAGCGTGTGCGGGACAAATCCGTAATTCGCCGGATAGCGCATCGGTGTGTGCAGGATCCGGTCAACGAACAACGCGCCCGAAGCCTTGTCGAATTCATATTTCACCGGCTCGCCCCCGGTCGGGACTTCGATGATGACATTGAGGTCATCGGGCGGATTGCTGCCAGTTGGGATCATGTCGATGCGCATTAAGGGTTCCTGCTAGTGATGATCGGCCCCTCTCCCAAAAGGCGTGCCCCCGCCGTTAGCGGCCTCTGGATATTGCGGCAAGTTCGAGTGTAGCCTAATCGCGGCCTCCATGAGCAAAAATACCCCCCAGGCCATTCGCGGCACCCAGGACATTTTCGGTGCAGAGGCCGAGGCGTTCGCCTTTGTGGCCGAAACCTTTGAGCGCGTGCGCAAACTCTATCGGTTTCGCCGCGCCGAATTTCCGGTGTTTGAAAAGACCGAAGTGTTCGCCCGCAGCCTTGGCGAGACGACCGACGTGGTGTCGAAGGAAATGTATTCGTTCGAGGATCGCGGCGGCGATTCGCTGACCCTGCGCCCCGAATTCACCGCCGGGATCGCGCGCGCTTACCTCACCAATGGCTGGCAGCAATATGCCCCGCTAAAGATCGCCACCCACGGCCCGCTGTTCCGCTACGAACGCCCGCAAAAGGGCCGCTATCGCCAGTTCCACCAGATCGACGCCGAGATTATCGGCGCGGGCGAACCGCAGGCCGATGTCGAATTGCTGGCGATGGCGGATCAATTGCTGAAAGAGCTGGGTATCGAAGGCGTCACCCTGCACCTCAACACGCTGGGAGACGCACAAAGCCGCGATGCATGGCGCGCGGCGCTGGTGGAATATTTCCTTGGCGTGAAGGATCAACTGTCCGAGGAATCGCAGGAGCGGCTGGAGAAGAACCCGCTGCGGATTCTCGACAGCAAAGACCCTCGCGACAAGCCGTTTCTCAGCGACGCACCCCGGATTGACGCCTTTCTGTCGGACGAGGCGCGCGCCTTTTTCGCCGCCGTCACCAGTGGGCTGGACGCCGCCGGGGTGAATTGGACGCGCGCCGAAAGCCTCGTGCGCGGGCTCGATTATTACCGTCACACCGCGTTCGAATTCATTCCCGACGAAGGCAGCGCCTCAGCAGCGGCTTTGGGAAGCCAAAGCACGGTGCTGGGCGGCGGGCGCTATGACGGGCTGATGGAATCGCTCGGCGGCGCGCCGACGCCGGCGGTCGGCTGGGCCGCGGGGATAGAGCGGCTGGCGATGCTGGTGGGGGTGCGGGAGGAAGCGCCGCTGGAAGCAATGGTGCTTGTGGAAGACGATTCAGGGCTGGGCGCGGCTTATGCGTTGCTAGCCCATCTCAGGACCGCAGGAATTGTCGCAGAGATCATGGCCACGGGATCACCCAAGAAGCGATACGAAAAAGCCGTAAGGCAGCAGCCGCGTGCAATCTTGCGGGTCAACGCATCGGGCTACTACGGGTTTTCAGGGGATGAACTTGATCCCAATGTGTCTGCAGCATTGCAGACCTACACATAGCAAATACGTCACCCTGAACTCGTTTCAGGGTCCATCGCGCCGCATCAACTGCGGCCCGAAGCCGCGCAATGGATGCTGAAACGAGTTCAGCATGACGAGCGTGGGAATGACGGTTGCGAAACGCCCGCTTTCCTACATCGCCCAATCTCCGCTATGACATCCTGACGTGAAGAAGGGCCCGAGGAAAAGAAAAAGCGTTGGAAAAGTGTCAACCGCGCCTTTTGACTGAAAACCTCTTGTTTACAAACACCTAACCCCCAAAACCCTGCTTGACACCCTGTCAAATGTGTCAAGCAGAAATGCCAGAGAACCCGCTTGACCATACCCGCCGAACGCCTTGACCAGATCACCCACCGCTTTGCCGAGCTGGAAGCGCGGATGGCGTCTGGCACGCTCGAAGGCGATGCTTTCGTGCAGGCCAGCCGCGATTATGCCGAGCTGGAACCGGTGGCAAAGCTGGCGCTGGAGGTGCAGGCGATGCGCGCCGAGATGGCCGATCTGGCGGACATGCTCGCTGACCCGGAAATGAAGGCCATGGCGGAGGAAGAACTCGCCGCGATCCGCGCTGCAATCCCCGAAAAAGAACGCGCGCTCGCCGTGGCGCTGCTGCCGCGCGACAGCGCCGATGCCAAGCCAGCGATGCTCGAAATCCGCGCTGGGACGGGCGGCGATGAGGCGGCCTTGTTCGCGGGCGACCTGTTCCGCATGTACGAACGCTTTGCCGCCGAACAGGGGTGGAAAGTGGAGCCGGTCAGCATGAATGCCTCCGAGGTTGGAGGCTTCAAGGAAATCGTCGCCAATGTTGCCGGGACCGGCGTGTTCGCCAAGCTGAAGTTTGAAAGCGGCGTTCACCGGGTGCAGCGCGTGCCCGCGACCGAAAGCGGCGGGCGCATCCACACATCTGCCGCGACAGTCGCGGTGCTCGCAGAGCCGGATGAGGTCGACGTGCAGATCGAGGAAAAGGACCTCAAGATCGACGTCTACCGGGCCAGCGGCGCGGGCGGCCAGCACGTTAACACCACCGATTCGGCGGTACGGATTACTCACTTGCCGACCAACACCGTGGTCACGTGTCAGGACGGCCGCAGCCAGCACAAGAACAAGGAAAAGGCGATGCAAGTGCTGCGCACGCGGCTCTATGATGCGCAGCGCGAAGCCACTCAGGGTGCCGAAGCCGAAGCGCGCAAGGCGATGGTCGGCAGCGGCGACCGGTCCGAACGCATCCGCACCTATAATTTCCCGCAAGGCCGCGTGACCGATCACCGGATTGGATTGACCCTGCACAAGCTGGAAGAAGTGCTCGCCGGGCCGGGGCTTGCCGAACTGGTCGACGCGCTGATTTCCGAGGACGAGGGCAAGCGGCTGGCGGCGCTAAGCGAGTGACGGGCAGCGTGACCGTCGCTGAAGCCATCCGCGCCGCTGCAACACGCCTTGCCGCCACCAGCGACACCGCGCGGTTTGATGCCGAATTGTTGATGGCGCAGGCGCTGGGGATCAGCCGGTCGGACATGCTGCTGCGGGCGATGGGCGCGTCTGTGCCCGAGGGCTTTGCCGCGCTGATCGAACGCCGCGCCGCGCATGAACCGGTCGCCTATATTCTGGGCCATCAGGAATTTTACGGGCGCGAATTTCGCGTGACGCCCGATGTGTTGATCCCGCGCGGGGATAGCGAGACGTTGATTGCGGCGGCGCTGGAGGTGGCCGCAGATGCCGCGCTGGTGCTCGATCTGGGAACGGGATCGGGGGCGTTGCTGGTAACCGCGCTGCTGGAACTGGGCGCTGCGCAGGGCGTCGGCACCGACAGGTCGCAGCCCGCGCTGGATACAGCGGAGGGCAACGCGCGCCGCCTCGGCCTTGGGGCAGAGCGCGCGCAGTTTCGCCGCCTCGACTGGCGCGCGGCAGGCTGGGCAAAGGAGCTGGACAGGTTCGACCTGATCCTTTGCAATCCGCCCTATGTCGAGGATGCGGCCGAGCTGGCGCCTGATGTGCGCGACCATGAACCGGCAGGCGCGCTGTTTGCCGGGCCGGACGGGCTGGATGATTACCGGATCCTGATCCCGCAGCTCCGCGCTTTGATGAAGCCCGGCGGCGCGGCGATATTTGAAATTGGTTTCATTCAGGGCGATGCGATCACCGCGCTGGCTCAGGCCCACGGATTCCACGCGGAACTGCGCCATGATCTTGCAAATCGACCACGCGCTGTGGTTCTTTGGTAACGAAATTGCGGCAAAACGCCGGTTGGGCTTGGCAAATGCAATCAGGCTCGCTAATTCGGGTGCAGACCTGCCGAAGGGCGCGTGATGCGCAGATCGGTGAGGTCAAGCTCCGAACTACTGTCTGAATTGACCATGCGGGTCACACCCTTGGTCTGTCCTGAACGGTTGCGCCTTAACTAAGTGGGCGTTTTGAAACTAGGATCAATTCGGGGTCCACTGGCCAGAGAGGCGCGCTTTGACAGATCGCCTGAGCCACGGATGAGGATAAATTTCCTTTGAATAACAATCGTAATACAAACAATCGGCGACGCGGCCGGGGCAATCGCAACAGCCAGGGCGGCGGCGGCGGCAATCAGCTGAACCGGATTGACAGCCGGGCGCGCGGCAATGCGCCGCAGATGCTCGACAAATATAAGAAGCTGGCTCAGGACGCGCAGCACAATGGCGACCGTGTGCAGATGGAATATTATCTGCAATTCGCGGACCATTATTTCCGCGTGATCGCCGACAACAAGGCGCGTCAGGACGAAGCGCGCGGCAAACGAGGCGATGGCCGCAGCGAAAATCGCGATTCGTCGAATGACGACGACGACGGTTACGATAGCGATAGCCGTAGCGATGGGCGCAATGATGGGCGGAATGACAACCGCTCTGACGGTGGTCGTTCTGACGGAAACCGCTCCGACAATGTCCGTTCTGAAAGTGGACGCGGGGAGAGCGATCGCTCTGACAGCAGAAACGCCGGCAACCGCCGTGCGCGCGGTCGCCGCGACAATCAGGACTATGATGATTTCGATGGCGGCAGCGAACGCTCTGGCGGCATGGACACCGATAGTTTCGATGCCGACGACGCCCGCGATTATGATGATTCCGACGCACGGTCAGATACGCGGGCCGATTCGCGGCCAGATGCACGGACCGAATCGCGGCCCAAACGCACCGCCCGCAAGCCCAAGGCCGAAGCCTCTGACGAGACCCCGCGCCGCAAGCCGCGCAGCCCCGTTCGCGCGAAAGCCCGCGCAGGGTCAGACCCGAACGGCGCCGAAACAAACGGCAAATCGGGCAAGGGCGGCGGTGAGATAGATTCCGCCGTGCTTCCGCCCGCAATTGGCAGGGCAAGCCGCGACGCTGACGACAATCTCGAAGCCGTCGGTTAAGCCGGTCTGACAGGCGGCTTGTTCGCAGATGGCTGGGGCGTCGATGGCCGATCAATCGCTGACTCCGGGATCAGGTAGGGCCGCTGAACTCGCCCGCCGATGGCAGACAGTCGCAGCGGCGTATCCGAGTCTGGTCGCCGCCGGACTGGGATTGATAACGGCCTGCGGATACCCGCCGCTGCACGCCTGGTGGATTGCTCTTCCGGCGCTGGCGCTGCTGGTCAGCCATATCAGCACCGCGCCGAATTGGCGCAGCGCCATGTGGCGCGGGTGGCTGTTCGGCTGGGTCCATCTGACACTGGCGAACAACTGGATCGCAACCGCTTTCACCCATCAGGCGAAAATGCCCGAAGTTCTTGGCTGGCTTGCGGTGCCGCTGCTCTGTATTTATCTCGCGGCCTATCCCGCACTGGCCGCGCTGGCGGCGCATCTGGCGGCGAAGCGCGCGGGACCGCTGGCGTTTGGAGCAGTCTTCGCCGCAGCGTGGATCGTGACCGAATGGCTGCGCAGCTGGGTGTTCACCGGCTATCCGTGGCCTCCGCTTGGACTGATGCTGCTAGGCGGGTGGGATGCGCAGGGTCTGGCGAGCCTGCTGCCATGGATGGGCACTTACGGCTTGTCGGGGCTGGCGTTATTCACTGCGAGCGTCCTGCTCGCAGTAACATTGGCGCATCGTTGGATCTCGGCGGTGGTGTTCGCCTTGCTGGTATCGGGATGGATGATAATCCCTTACCTTCAGGTCACGCCGCCAAATGACGGCATTCGCTACACCCTTGTTCAACCGCTCATCCCGCAAAGCGAGATCAACGACGGCTCCAAGTTCGAGGCGCAATTTGAACGGCTTGCGCAGCCCACATTGGCAGGGCGCGATCAATCTCGCGTGGTGCTGTGGCCCGAAGGCACTTTGCCCGACTATCTCGAAGACGGCTACCCGCAGCGTTACTACGACCGAATGACCTATGCGCAGGACCCTGTGCTAGCACGCCAACGGATCGGACAGGTCATCGGTCCGCAATCGACATTGCTGACCGGCGTGGTCAACCTCAATATGGCCGAGCGCGCCGATGGCACAGTCGGCGCTGTCTCGGCGCGCAATTCGGTGATTGCTCTGAATGGAGCAGGCGAGATCACGCACCATTATGCCAAGGCGCATCTGGTGCCTTACGGGGAATACCTGCCGCTGGAATGGGCGCTCGAACCTTTGGGACTGGCGCGGCTTTCGGCGGGTGCGATCCCCTATATCCCTGGCCCTGGACCGCGAACACTCGATCTGGGAGCACATGGCCGCGCTGGGGTGCAAATCTGCTATGAAATCGTGTTTTCCGGGCAGGTTGCGGACCGCAATGATCGCCCCGACTATATCTTCAATCCCTCCAATGATGGCTGGTTCGGCAGCTGGGGCCCGCCGCAACATCTGGCGCAGGCACGGATGCGCGCGATTGAGGAGGGACTGCCGGTGCTTCGCTCCACCACCACCGGCATCAGCGCGGTGATCGATGCGCGCGGGATCGTGCGACAGAACATTGCCAGCGGGATAGCGGGCAGTGTCGAGGGAACCATTCCCGCCCCCCTGCCACCAACGCTGTTTGCCAGGCTGGGCAATGCTCTGCCGCTGATCTGGGCGGCGCTGATGGCGCTGATGGGATTTGGCCTGCCGAGATTGCTTGCGCTGCGGTCAGCGCGCGGCTAGGGGCACATTACACACATAAAGGTTTCCTTATATCTGCATAAGGGGCCGCACGCCAAACGAAGTCAAGCCCTCGGAGACACCATGCGCAGCAATTATCTCTTCACATCCGAAAGCGTTTCCGAAGGGCATCCGGATAAAGTTTCCGATCAGATTTCCGACGCTATTGTCGATCTGATGCTGGCCAAGGACCCCGAGGCGCGAGTTGCCTGCGAGACCATGACCACCACCCAGCGGGTTGTGCTGTCGGGCGAGATTCGCTGCAAGCCGATGTATGATGACAACAACGAAGCGTGGAAATTCAACAGCTATTGGGCACCTGGTGCGCGCGACGAGATTGAAGGCGCGGTGCGCCGCACGGTCAAGGAAATCGGCTATGAACAAAGCGGATTCCATTGGGAAACGCTGACGTTTGAAAATCATCTGCACGGCCAATCCGCTGAAATTGCGCAGGGCGTCGATGCAGGGGCCGAAGGGTCGAACAAGGACGAAGGCGCAGGCGATCAGGGCATCATGTTCGGTTTTGCCTGCGATGAAACGCCAGACCTGATGCCGGCGACGCTGGATTACAGCCACAAGATCCTTCAGCAGCTGGCCGCCGACCGCAAGGATGGCACCGCGCCCTTCCTGGAACCCGATGCGAAGAGCCAGGTGACGCTGCGTTACGAAAACGGCCAGCCAGTCGCCTGCACCGCCGTCGTTGTTTCGACCCAGCACGCAAAGGGCTATCACGAAGGTGACAAGGAAGCTGAACTCAAAGCCTATGTCAAAACAGTCGTAGGCGGGATTCTTCCAGCCAATTTCATCACTGATGCGACTGTTTGGCACATCAACCCGACCGGCGCGTTTGAAATCGGTGGGCCAGATGGCGATGCCGGGCTGACAGGGCGCAAGATCATCGTGGACACCTATGGCGGCGCATCCCCGCATGGCGGCGGCGCGTTTAGCGGCAAAGACCCGACCAAAGTCGATCGCAGCGCCGCCTATATTACCCGCTATCTGGCGAAAAACGTGGTTGCGGCTGGACTGGCCAAGCGCTGCACCATTCAGATTGCCTATGCCATTGGCGTGTCAGAGCCGCTTTCACTGTACGTCGACACCCACGGCACCTGCGCCGAGGGCGTGAGCGATGAAGCATTGGAAGATGCGATCCGCAGCATCAGCAGTCTGGGCGGCCTGACCCCGCGCGGCATCCGCATGCATCTGGGCCTCAACAAACCGATTTACCGCCAAAGCGCTGCCTATGGCCATTTTGGCCGGATCGCAGAGGGCGATTTCTTCCCATGGGAACGCACCGATCTGGTCGACGAATTGAAAGCGATATTCGCCTGATAAGGCGCGGATGATCTGTTAAGGGCGTAAGGAGATGGCCATGCCTCCACCTCCTCATGCTGCGGGTAAGAGCCGGATTGTCGAACTCGACGCGTTGCGCGGCGCCGCGGTGGTCGGCATCGTCTGGATGAATGTTTATAATTTCGCCCTTCCGGCTCAGGCCTATTACAATCCGATAGTCTGGGGCGGCGGGGCCGAGCTCGACCGGATGGTCTGGGCGGTCAGCTTTGTTTTTATCGAAGACAAGTTTCGGACGTTGTTTGCCATGCTGTTTGGCGCGGGGTGTTTGATCCTGCTTGAACGATCAGGCGAACGCAGATGGCGGCCGCATTCTGCCCGGATGGCGGTGTTGTTTGCAATTGGTCTTGCGCATTCGGTGCTGCTGGCCAGCAATGACGTGCTGCGCGCCTATGCGCTTGCCGGATTTGCGCTGCCATTCCTGGCGCATCTATCCGCACGCGAGCTCTATGCCATCGCTATTGGACTGGTGGCGGTGCATTTTGGTGCGGGCATGATCGTGTTTGGCAGCGCTGTTGTCGATTTTCTAGCAGGGAGAGCGGGCAGCGACGCAGCCCTGTTTGCGGAGCGCAATTTTGGCGCTGATGAGGCGGCGGTGCGATACACTTACGCGCTTGGGCAGGAAGGGTTAGCCGAAAGGATTGCCCGGCGCTCTGCCAATATCCCAGATCAGATCACCGTCATTGCCGCCGCCGTACCGCTCAATCTGGCGGCGATGACGCTTGGAATGGGGCTTTGGAAGAGTGGGATGCTCAAGGCCGAATGGCGCACCTTTCGGTTGCAAAGGCTGGCTGCGATCTGCGCATTGGCTTCAATCCCGGTGCTGTTGTTGCTTGCGTGGTGGACAGCGGATAGTGGCTTTCCCGGGGCGCTCGCGGGTGCCGGTTCGCTGGTGCTGTCGGCCCCCTTCGATATGCTATTGGGAGTGACTTATGCCTCACTTGCGATGGCTTTTTTCCAGCCCGGTGGGCCGGTGACACAGCGCTTGGCCGCGACGGGGCGGTTGTCGCTCACGAATTATCTGATGACGTCGGTGATTTTGGCCGCGATCTTTGCGACTTGGGGGCTCGGCCTGTTTGGCGAAGTTAGCCGCGCCGGTGCCTTTGCGCTCAGTTTTGTGCCGATTGCCTCCATGATCGCGTGGTCCCCGCATTGGGTTGAGCGTTTGGGGCAAGGACCGTTCGAACGGCTGTGGCGCGCCGGTGGCCGGTGGCTTACATGAAACGGCAAGACGGGCGTCCCGGAAACGGGCGCCCGTCTTTCAAATGCTTATAGGAATCAGGCTTCGGTTCCGGCCGCCCTTGCAGCCCATTGTTCCTCGCGGAACCATTCGCCGACCTTGCGTCCGAACTTGGCAATCGCATTCATGTTGAAGAAGTGCATCAGGCCAAGCGCGACGACAACGATACCGACCTTGCTCGACAGGAACTGGACCGCTTGCAGCGCAGTTTCGGGCGGAGCGCCAAACCGCAAAGTTAGCAGGATCCAGCCAAGGTTGACGAGATAGAACCCGACCACCAGCAGATGATTGGTAGACGCGGCGAGCAATTGATCATGTCCAAAGCATTCGGTCAGAAAGACATAGCCATTCCTTGATAGCGTGCGCGCAACCCAGATGGTGAGGGCGATGCTAATGAGAAGGTAAGCGCAATAGGATGTGAGAGCGTACATCTTTATCTCCTGTTATTTCTGTAATTAACGAAACTTGTAATCGCAGGCCTTTCTCATTCGGTCTTCCTTGTGCTGTTGGGAAATGGGTTAGGAGGTGCCGCCCGAGCCGGGCAGGAAGCGGGCGATGCCGCGCCCCAGCTTCATCAGGCGGACCAATGTCGGTTTGGGCAGACCGCGAACATCCGCATACCAGCCTGTCAATGTGTCGATAAAGCTGTGCATCCGTCCGATCCGCTCCCGCACGTGGACCGGCACGTCATTGCGACCATCCAAACTTTCCGCCAATTCACCGAGAAATTGAATGGTCGGATCAAGTTCGCGTTTCTTGCGCTCCGCTGCGATCCGCATCAGCATTTCCCACAGGTCGGTTTCCGCGACGAAGTGATCGCGCCGATCCCCTTCGACATGGACTCGGCGCACGATGGAATAGGATTGCAGTTCCTTGAGCCCGTTCGATACGTTTGACCGCGCCAGGCCCAGCGTCTCGCAGATTTCCTCGGCATGAAGCGGACCATCGCTAAGATAGAGCAGTGCGTGAACTTGCGCGACCGAACGGCTAACGCCCCACTCGGTCCCCATCTCGCCCCAATGAAGGATGAAGGATCGCACCTCTGGAATGTCGAGCAATCTGGTCACGACTCGCAGCTCCTTTTTCAATTTCAGAAATTACAGAAACATAAGGAACATGCAAGCTAAACTTCGCCAGCGCTTGCCATACGCCGGATTCAGCCGTCCTCACCCAACATCGGAGAGGGCCGGTCCAGAGCCAATTCGGCGTCGGAAAAGGTGAAAGGACTGCGCACTCCCGGCAGTCCTCCAAGATCAATCCGCATTCCGCGCGCGACCACTTGCGGGTCTGCGAATACCTCGTCGAGACGGTTGATTGGGCCTGCGGGAACGCCCGCTGCGTGGCAGTCATCGAGCAGGCCTTGCTTGGTCCATGCCGCTGTCGCCCTCGCAATTTCGGCATCGAGCGCAGCGGCGTTGGCTGTGCGGTCGCCATTGGTAATAAACCGCGGATCACTCACCAGATGGTCCAGATTCAGCACGCCCATCAGCTTGCGGAACAGCCCGTCATTGGCGGGTGACAGGATCACGTGACCGTCGCTTACCGGGAACACACCATAGGGCGCGACCTGCGCGTGCGCATTGCCCATTCGCGGCGGATTGTGACCGGTTGAGAAAAGATAGCTCGCCTGATTGGCCAGCAGCGCGACCGAACAATCCATCAGGCTCATATCGACATGCTGACCTTTGCCGGTCCGGGCGCGCATCAACAATGCCGCCTGTATCCCGTTCGCGGCCCAAACTCCGGTTGATAGGTCGGAGATCGAAATGCCCATCTTAACCGGATCGCCGCCCGGATCACCGGTTAAGGACATGAAGCCGCTCATCCCTTGAACCACGAAATCATACCCTGCTTCTTGGGCGCGGGGTCCGGTCTGCCCAAAGCCCGTTATTGAGCAATAGACGAGACCCGGATTGGTCGCAGTTAAGGCCGCGTAATCGAGTCCAAATTTGGAGAGACCACCCGTCTTGAAATTTTCGATCACTACGTCAGCTTCGGCGATCAGCGACTTGATCCGCGCCAAGTCATCTGCCCTTCTGAAGTCGGAGACTATCGATCGCTTCCCGCGGTTGCAGGCGTGGTAATACGCGGCCTCACGGTGCACCTTGCCACGGGCATCGACGCGCTCAACCCAAGGCGGCCCCCAAAGCCTTGTGCCGTCGCCCTCCGGGCTTTCGACCTTGATCACGTCGGCACCGAGGTCGGCAAGGATCTGACCCGCGAACGGCCCCGCGAGCACCCGCGCCAGTTCCACGACCTTAAGTCCGGCCAGCGGAGCATTGGGGTTGCGCGGCGTGCACAGCCACATGGCCTTATTCCCCTTCGTCCGCCAGATTGGCGCGCAGAAAAGTCACGCTATCAGCAAGCACCGGCCCCTTGCTTCGGAACGGTTTGGACAGCGCCATCACCACCTCTTCATGCGTCAGCGGCCCATAATTCCTCAGCTCAACCGGCGCGCCAAGCGCGCGCAGCTTTGCGGAAAGATTGTTAGCATTTCTTGGCCGCACCGTCTCATCACCCTGCGAAGTGACCAACAGCAGTGGCGGCGCATCGGCACGGGCAAATTCAATCGGCTGAGTTTCCAGTGGGCGCGGCCACTTACTCATCGCCGCAATCGAGCGCGGCTTAACGAAAGGGTAGAAATCGTAGGGCCCCGAAAGGCCGATGCTGGCCTTGACGACAGCCGGATCGACCCCGGCATCCATCAGCCATTTGGTATCAAGCGCAAGCATCACCGCGACATAGGCCCCGGCGGAATGGCCCATAAAGGCAATGCGATCAGGATCGCCGCCACGATCAGCAATATTGTCGCGCGTCCACGCCACCGCCTCTGCGCCGTCTTCCAGAAATGCCGGGAAGCGCACTTGCGGCACCTTGCGGTAATCGGGAACTACCACCAAAAATCCCTCGCTCGCCAAGGCCCGCCCGGCAAAGGCATAGGCCGCGCGGTCACCCTTGGCCCAGCCGCCGCCATACCAGAAGACCACGACCGGCAGCTTGCTCGCTTTTGGATGCGCCGGGGCCCAGATGTCGAGCGTCTGCCCGTGACTGCCGAAGGGCATACCTTCCGTCACCTGCCGTGCGTCCGCACCTCCGCCCGCCGCCCAATCATACTCCGACAGGAGCCTCGGCGGCGAAGTGAAAGCAAGCACACCTCCAATCATCAGGACGATAGCAAGTCCGATGAGTGCGATGACTCGGCGCATCACGCGACGTAGTGCGCAGTGGTGCTCGAGGCGATATCCGCGTCGCTGACGCCGGGAGCCCGCTCGATCAGGCGAAACGGACCTTCGTGATCGGGCCGCTGGAACACTGCGAGATTGGTGATCACCATATCAACCACGCCAGCACCAGTCAGCGGCAGGGTGCATTCGGGGATGAATTTGGGACTGCCATCCTTTGCGGTATGATCCATCACCACGATGATTTTCTTGACCCCAGCGACCAGATCCATCGCGCCGCCCATCCCCTTGATCATCTTGCCGGGGATCATCCAATTGGCGATGTCGCCGTTTTCAGCGACTTCCATCGCGCCGAGCACGGTCAAGTCGATGTGCCCGCCGCGGATCATGCCAAAGCTGGTGGCGCTGTCGAAATAGGCGCTATGCGGCAGTTCGCTAATCGTCTGTTTGCCCGCGTTGATCAGATCGGCGTCGACCTCGTCGTCATACGGGAATGGGCCAATGCCGAGCATCCCGTTCTCGCTCTGCAACGTCACCAGCATCCCTTGCGGAATGTGGTTCGCTACCAGTGTCGGAATGCCGATACCGAGATTGACGTAATAGCCATCGCGCAATTCCTTCGCCGCACGCGCGGCCATCTGATCGCGGGTCCAGCCTTTTGGTTCAGAGCTCATGGCGCGGACCTTTCTGGTAATAGCGGCGTCGGGATCAGGAACCAGCCTTCACCAATCAGCGGCTCCAATGCAGCTGCGTCGCTGGGGTTGAGAAGGTATTCAAACAATTCATGAAAGTCTGAGCGCGTATCACCGGCCATCGCAACCAAGCACGTGTTGCGCGCCAGTTCATCACGGCGGGTCTGCTTGCGTTCATCTGAGTTGCGCATCAGCAAAACCTCGTCAGTGCCCAGCGGGTCCAGCCCCGATTGATATAGCGCGCCGCGAATTTCATCGGTGCGATCGACAGAGCTTTGCGAAATCCACGCGATGCCGATGCCCCTGACGCGTAGCTGCGCCAGTCTTTCGGCTAGCGCGGGTGAGGCGCTGCGCGGATCAATCGGGAACAGCTCGCCCTCTTCCGGATCAAGGTCGATCAGCACCGTGGACACCCCCTCGGAACAGTCGATCCTGTCGGGTTTCAGCGCTGTTGGATCAACCAATGTCGCCGATGGCCGGGCATCGCTGCGCATGAAAGCCGGGTCCGATGCATAGGCGAAGAGCGGATCGAAGAATGTACCCCCTGCAACCGAAGGAGCGGCTTGAGGAATGGGTATAACGATCCCTGATCCCACACTCGGCGCTGCAGCAGACACCGAAGCAGGCGTGGGCTCAGGGGCGGGCGCAGGCGCGGGCTGCGCGGGTATCGCGACCGGTGCGGCGTCAGCCGGGTCATTTGCAGCAATTGCGGTCGTTGCCGCCGGTCCCATGGGTGCGCCGGCTGGTTCTGCCTTGGTCTCTGTCTCGGCAATAGTGAGAGCGTCACTGCTTTCTGAAACTGGGACGGTGGGCTCCAGCACACCCACTTCGCCTTCGGGACCATCATCCCGATTGGCATTGGGCTGCACGCTGGCCTGGGCGTTTGCCGGAGCAGATGCAGTCACCGGAGCAGGATCAGCGGCGGCAGCTATCGCGGCGTCGGTGGTCGTGGTAGCGGTTGTCGTGGTGGCTGATGCCGGTTCGCCTTCGTCCGCGGCATCCATCCGCGCTCCGCCAGCAAGCAATCCGCCCGCTGCAATCGGAAATGCAACCGCTACGCAGCCTTGCAATGTCACCGCCATACAGCCTGCCGCGA
Organism: Qipengyuania sp. ASV99; assembly: GCF_047872805.1. Lineage (NCBI taxonomy): Bacteria > Pseudomonadati > Pseudomonadota > Alphaproteobacteria > Sphingomonadales > Erythrobacteraceae > Qipengyuania > Qipengyuania sp. ASV99. The sequence continues at coordinate 43,476 of NZ_JBLQUK010000009.1, forward strand.
TCAGCTTGACTGCGCGCCCTCGTTCGATCTCCAAAATCATGCCTCCTCGCGTTCGCGCACAGTGCGAAATTCGATTTTCTTGTCATATGGCGCTCCCAGGATGATGCGATTGACGAACACGCCGGGCAAGTGGATTTGATCCGCATCAAGCGCGCCTGCAGGAACAATTTCCTCAACTTCAGCGATGCAGATCCTGCCGCAGGTCGCCGCAGGCAGATTGAAGTTGCGCGCGGTCTTGCGAAAGACGAGGTTGCCTGTCTCGTCCGCCTTCCACGCCTTCACAATCGACAAGTCAGCAAAGATCCCGCGCTCGAGGATGTAGGTGGACATGATCCCGTCCTGATCGGGGAATTGCTTGTGTTCCTTGCCTTCTGCAACTTGAGTGCCGACGCCGGTTTTGGTGTAAAAGCCGGGAATACCCGCCCCTCCGGCCCGCATCCGCTCTGCCAAAGTGCCCTGGGGGCTGAATTCGACCTGAAGCTCTCCGGCCAGAAACTGCCGTTCGAACTCCTTGTTTTCGCCCACATAGGAACTGATCATCTTGGCGACTTGCCGAGTGCGCAGCAATTTGCCGATACCTTCATTGTCGATTCCGGCATTGTTGCTGGCAAAGGTCAGGCCGGTCACACCGCTGTCGCGAATGGCGTCCAGCAACCTTTCGGGAATGCCGCAAAGGCCAAACCCGCCGGCTGCGATCAACAAATTGTTGGCGATCACACCGTCGAGCGCCGCTGCGGCATCGGGATAAATCTTTGACATGGTAGGGCCCCGCGTCCTTTCGGCAATAAAGGCGGCAATGAAAGGTTGAACGGCGATGAGGCCGGTCAAGTCTGGCGTAATTAGTCGCAAGAATGTGCGCTGTCACGTTCCAGCATGCCAACCTTGCAGGTCTGCGGCAACGATCCCTGAACCGACGATGCTGCGTCGCACCATTCAAATACAGGATATTTGCTGCAATCTTGAGCGATTGTTCAAATTTTAGGCAGCATTTTTTGCAAGAACCGCCACAAAACTGACCGATTTCTGACATGTAATTGCGTTTTTTGCATGAAAAGGTGCGTCATTCGCACTTGCACAAAAAGTCGTCCGCCCTCATATGCAATTGTGCCTTTCAGGCATCCTCTCCCAAACTTTCAAGCCCGGCCTTTGTGCCGGGCTTTTTTTGTCCAGGGCATCGGGGTGCGATGCAAAAGCGCCGCCTTGCGCCTGCGATCCTTCGGTTTGCAATCCGCCGCTGCGCTCCTTAGCTACTCAGCGACGAGTTTGCCCTGTTTCATCAGCCTAAAGGACCTGCACATGGCCGATGCCGAAGCCGCCAATCCCAGCCGGACTGCACGCCTCCAGGTTGCTCCAGCGCGGCAAGAAGAATCGGGACAGGGGATCGCCAGAATGCCCCGCTCTGCGTTTCAAAAGCTCGGAATTACCGAAGGCGACGTGGTGGAGATCGCCGGAAAGCGCACAACGGCCGCGATTGCGATGGCCGCCTATGAAGAGGACGACACGCTTGATGTTGTCCGGCTTGATGGCTTGCAGCGGGGCAATGCCGAGACCGGATCAGGCGAGCATGTCACCATATCAGTGGCCGAATCGCGCCCTGCGACGCGGGTCGTTTTCGCCCCCGCCCAGCGCGAAATGCGGCTGCAGGGGCCGACGCAGGCGCTGAAACGCAACTTTTTTCGCAAACCGTTGGTCGCCGGCGATCTGGTTGCCACCACCGGACAACAGCCGGTGCAGAATATGCCATCGGACGTGCGCCAATTGCTGCGCGCCCCAGCCTATGCGCTGACGCAAATCCGGCTTTCGGTTGCTTCAACCACACCCAAGGGCATCGTCCATATTGACGACAACACCGAAGTTGAGCTGCGCACCGAATTCGAGGAGCCGCGCGATCCGCGCGCAGGCGTGAATTACGACGATGTCGGGGGCATGGTGGACACGATCCAGCAGCTGCGCGAAATGGTCGAGCTGCCGCTGCGCTATCCCGAATTGTTCACGCGGCTGGGCGTTGATCCGCCCAAGGGTGTGCTGCTGCATGGCCCGCCCGGAACGGGCAAGACCCGGCTAGCGCAGGCCGTGGCGAATGAAAGCGATGCCGAGTTCTTCACCATCAACGGACCCGAGATCATGGGTTCAGGCTATGGCGAAAGCGAAAAGCGACTGCGCGAAGTCTTCGAGGCAGCCACCCGTGCTGCTCCTGCGATTATCTTTATCGACGAAATCGATTCGATCGCGCCCAAGCGCACACAGGTGCCGGGAGAAGCGGAGAAGCGGCTCGTTGCGCAAATGCTCACCCTGATGGACGGGCTGGAGGCCCGCGCCAATCTGGTCGTGATCGCCGCGACCAACCGGCCCGACGCTCTCGACGAGGCGCTGCGCCGCCCCGGAAGGTTTGACCGCGAGATCGTAATCGGCGTTCCCGATCAAAGTGGTCGCCGCGAGATTCTGGCCATTCACACTCGCGGAATGCCGCTGGAACAAGCGGTCAATCTAGATGAACTGGCGCGGGTGACCCATGGTTATGTCGGAGCCGATATTGCTGCGCTTGCCCGCGAGGCGGCGATTGACGCGGTGCGCCGGATCATGCCCAGGCTCGATCTCGATGCACGCGAAATTCCCCCGGAGGTGCTCGAAGACCTGTGCGTCACCCGCGATGATTTCTTCTCGGCTTTGAAGCGCATCCAGCCTTCCGCCATGCGCGAAGTGATGGTGCAGATGCCCGATGTCGGATGGGACGATATTGGCGGCATCGGCGATGCGATCGACAAACTGAAAGAAGGGATCGAACTGCCGCTCAAGAACCCCGATGCGTTCCGCCGTTTGGGTATCCGCTCGGCCAAGGGTTTTCTGCTGTATGGACCGCCAGGCACAGGCAAGACGCTGCTCGCCAAAGCGGTGGCGAAGGAAGCCGAAGCCAATTTCATCTCGATGAAAAGCTCGGACCTGCTGTCCAAATGGTATGGCGAAAGCGAACAACAGATCGCCCGCCTGTTTCAACGCGCCCGCGCCGTTGCGCCTTGCGTGTTGTTTATCGACGAGATCGACAGCCTCGTGCCCGCGCGCGGTTCAGGGCAAGGCGAGCCGCAGGTTACAGGCCGCGTGGTCAACACAATCCTGGCCGAGATGGACGGGCTGGAAGAATTGCAATCGGTGATCGTGGTCGGAGCAACCAATCGCCCGACGTTGGTCGATCCCGCGTTGCTTCGTCCGGGCCGGTTTGATGAATTGGTCTATGTCGGCACCCCTGATGAGCCGGGCCGTGAGCACATTCTGGGCATCCACACTCGCAACATGCCGCTGGCGAAAGATGTAGATCTTGCTGCGGTCGCAGCAAAGACTGACCGGTTTACCGGTGCCGATCTGGAAGATGTGGTGCGCCGCGCAGGTCTGGCCGCGCTTCGCCGTCTCGGCGGTGATGTTTCCGAAGTCGCAATGGCCGATTTCGAGGAAGCTCTGAAAGACAGCCGCGCTACCGTTACCGCTGCGATGGAAGCGGAATATCGCAAGATACGCGGAGAGCTGAAAAAGCGCGCGGCGGAGGTCAACCCGATTGGCTTCTTCGCGCCTGACACTCTCGAACCGGCGCGGGCGAAGAAGCACGAATAGGGCCGCTATCAGGGCTCGCCCGCCTTGGGGTGCCCATGCGGCACCTCAAGCCGGTGGCGGATCAGAGCGTTCTCCATATTCTCGCGCAACCAAGCCAACATATGTTCGCGCACGTCGCAGCGCAGGGTCCAAAGATCCCCAATCGTCCCAGCGCTCAAGGACAGCCGCAACTCGATGCTTTCGGGGTAGGTCTGTGTCACGGCAAGCTCGCAATTGCGTCCGTCGAATAATGCGTGCGACCCGGCAAAGCGTTCAAATTCCGCACGGATCGGGGCGACGTCGGTAATTGGGTCGAGATGCAGGAAAACCGTGCCGGTCAGTGCTTCATTCTGGCGCGACCAGTTTTCGAACGTTTCATCGAGGAACCGGCTGGTCGGTACCACCAAGACCCGTTCATCCCACGTCCGCACGGTGACAAAACTCATGTGGATTTCTTCAACCCGCCCCGTTTCGCCATCGACCTTGACCAGATCGCCGATACGCATGGGTTCGGTCAAAGCGACCTGCACCCCGGCGATCAGCGACTTGAGCGCGGGCTGCGCGGCCGCTCCAATCGCCAGTGCGGCCAGACCGGCCGACGCGAGCATGGTTGTGCCAATCGTCCGCACCGAAGGGATAGCGAACAGCATCAGCCCGATTGTAATAAGAATTATCGCAAACGTGGCGATGCGCGACAGCACCGCAATCCGCGTGCGGCGACTGCGCGAGGCGATCGGGTCTGCGTCCGCCATGCGCAGTTCCATCGCCGCTGTCAGGCCGCGAACGATATTATAGGCGATCCAGCCGAGCAGCGCCGGGCGCAGAAACCGCGCAAAAGGCTCCCAAACTTCTCGCAGCGCCGGATCGGCTTGCGCTGCGAGCGTTACCCCGATAGCAAGGAAGGAGTACTTGATCGGCCGCCTAATACGCTGAATCAAAAGGGTATCGACCGCAATCTCGGACAGCTGGGTAAGCCTTCCGACAATCGCGAACACCGCCAAATAGGCGAGATAAGCGGCGACTACGGAGACCACTACGGTCAGGCCTGAAATCGTCAGCAATCCCCAATCAATCGCCCAATTTGCATTCTGGAATGCCTCAATCAATGCGCCGCGCCCCAAGACATGCCGGTGCCGATATCGATACCCAACGGTACATCCAGCTTCACTGCAGGAAGGGCAGCCTCTGCCATAACCCGTTCGATAATCGGAGTAGCATTCGCAACGTCGCTTTCAGGAAGTTCGAACACCAGCTCATCGTGAACCTGCAGCAGCATGCGAACATCTTTCAGGCCCGCATCGCGCAAGGCCGGGACCATGCGCACCATCGCCCGCTTGATAATATCCGCGCTGGTGCCCTGGATCGGCGCGTTGATCGCAGCGCGCTCTGATCCCTGACGCTCGGCCTGATTCTTGGACTTGATCCGGGGAAACCATGTCTTGCGACCGAACAGCGTTTCCGAATAGCCGCGCGCGCCGACCGTTTCGAGCGTCTCCATTATATAGCGCTGAATTCCCGGGAAGCGTTGGAAATAGGTGTCGATCATGGCCTGCGCTTCGTCGGGATCGACTTCGAGTCGTCCCGCCAGACCCCAGCGCGAGATGCCGTAGAGGATCGCAAAATTAATCGTCTTGGCCCGCGCGCGCGTGTCGCGGGTGACCTCGCCAAACATCTCAGCCGCTGTGCGCGCGTGGATGTCTTCACCATTGGCAAAGGCTTCTTTCAAGGTGCCAACATCGGCCATATGCGCGGCCAACCGCAATTCGATCTGGCTGTAATCAGCAGCGAGGATCACATTGCCCGCCTCCGGCACAAAGGCATCGCGGATTTGGCGGCCTATGGGGGTGCGGATTGGAATATTCTGAAGGTTGGGATCGGTAGAGGAAAGCCGCCCGGTCTGCGCTCCAACAAGACTGTAGCTGGTGTGTACCCGGCCAGTTGAAGCGTTTATCTGTGCCTGAAGCGCATCGGTGTAAGTGGATTTGAGCTTTGACAGATGCCGCCATTCGAGCACTTTCGCGGCAATCTCTGCACCTGTCCCGGCGAGCTTTTCCAGCACCGATTGATCGGTTGAATATTGCCCGCTCTTGCCTTTCTTGCCGCCTTTGAAACCCATTTTTTCAAACAGGACCTCGCCTAGCTGTTTCGGGCTGCCAACCGCGAATTCCTGCCCGGCGATGCCGTGTATCTCCCGCTCCAGCCTTACGGTTTCCGCAGCGAATTCCTTAGACAGCTTGGCGAGTCTTGCGCGGTCCACTTTGATCCCTTCGCGCTCCATCGCAGCCACAACAGGGATCAGCGGGCGGTCAACACGCTCGTAGATCCGGGTTCCGCCTTCGGTCGCCAGCCTCGGTTTGAGGCATTGATAGAGCCGCCAAGTTACATCGGCGTCCTCGGCAGCATATTGGGTCGCACGGTCTAGCGGGACCTCGCCGAAGCTTATGGCTTTCTTGCCAGTGCCGCACACATCCTTGAACGCCAACGGTTCATGGCCAAGGTGCCGACGAGACAATTCGTCCATCCCGTGCCCGCCTCCGATCCCATCTTCGCTGCGACCAGCATCCAGATCAAAGCTGATGACCATCGTGTCTTCGACCGGGCTGACCTGAATATCATGCCGGGCAAGGACATTGAGATCATATTTGCCGTTCTGGAAAATCTTGAGAACGCCGTCATCTTCCAGCATCGACTTCAGAGCCGTCAGCGCTAACTCAATCGGGATCTGTTCAGGCTTTTCATCGAACATATCGCTGCCGCCATGGCCAAGCGGGATATAGCACGCATCGTTCGGTCCCAGCGCAAGGCTTATGCCCACCAGTTCCGCCTGCATCGCATTGAGCGATGATGTCTCGGTATCAACCGCCACCAGACGCGCTTTCATCGCGCGGTCGGCCCAAGCCTCCAGCCGTTCAATCGTTTGCACGGTTTCGTAAGCGCTGCGCTCAACCGGGGGCATCTCGGGAAGCGGCTGGCGATTGCCGCTGGCACCGCCTGCGTCGCTGGCTCTTTCCGCCTTGGCCGGGTTCAGGTTGTTGGCCCGCTCTGGACTGCCCGTCCCTGCACCCAACCGTTTTAGAAGCGAGGTAAACCCATGTCTTTCAAGGAAATTGATAAGCGGCGCTTCGGGAATTTTCTCGATCCGCATATCCTCGATGGCAATGGGCAGATCGCAATCTTCGCGCAAAGTTACCAGCACGCGCGACAATTCGGCATCCTTGCGGCCTTCGATCAATCGATCCCTGAGCTTTGAGGCTTTCATTTCGGATGCCTGATCCAGCGCGGCGGTAAGCGATCCATGGTCTGCCATCAGCTTGCTCGCGGTTTTCGGACCAACCCCATAAATACCTGGAATATTGTCGGCCGTGTCGCCCATCAACGCCAGCACATCACCGACCAGTTCAGGCCTAACGCCGAATTTCTCTTCTACCTCATCGATATAGATGCGGGCGCTCTTCATCGTGTCGAGCATGTCGATCCTGCCTCGACCATTGGGGCCGTCGACTTCCCCGATCAATTGCATCAGATCCTTGTCGGACGAAACAATCGTGACATTCCACCCTTGCCGCTGCGCCGCGCGGGCATAGGACGCAATCAGGTCGTCCGCCTCCAATCCCTGTTCCTCGATACACGGCAGGCTGAATGCCCGCGTCGCATCACGGATCAATGGGAATTGCGGTCGCAAGTCCTCCGGCGGCGGCGGGCGGTTGGCCTTGTATTCGGGATAGATGTCATTGCGAAAACTCTTGGAATCCTTGTCGAGGATCACCGCAAGATGCGTCGGCCCATCGGCTGCATCAAGGTCATCGGCCAGTTTCCACAGCATAGTCGTATAACCATAGACCGCGCCCACCGGCGTCCCTTCGGGATTGGTCAGCGGGGGAAGCCGGTGATAGGCCCTGAAAATATAGGACGACCCATCGACGAGATAGAGATGCTGCTGATCAGAGGACATTTCCGGGTGCTAGCACCGCTTGGCCAGCTCCGAAACGGAAATTGAAAAGTGGCAGGAATATGGCGAAATTTGGGCAACTCGCCTCAATTCGCTTGCAATGCCACAATTCGGCCATTATTTGGGGCGTGAAGTCGGGGGTCAGAAGCCGACTTTCGCACGAGCTCGCAAAACTGGGCCGCGCGATATTCACTCGCTGAACAAGGAATTATATTATGCGTAAGTTCGTTCTTGCTGCTGCAATCGCCACCTCGGCACTTGGTCTTGCTGCTTGCGGTGAAACCGCTGACGCCGTTGGCGAAACCGGTGATGCGATGGCTGCCGACGCTGAATCGATCGCCGAAGATGCGACCGCTGTTGCTGAAGAAGGCGCAGAAGCCGTTGAAGGCGCTGCTGCTGAAGCTGGCGAAGCTGTTGAAGGCGCTGCCGAAGCAACCGGCGAAGCTGCAGAAGCAGCAGCTGTTGAAGCCGAAGCTATGGTCGAAGGCGAGTAATTCGTCCTTCATCGACGCGCTCTGTCATTGAACGCGGCGGGCCAATAATGGCAAAAAGAAAAGGCGGCGCTGCGAGGTGCCGCCTTTTTCTGTGCTCGATCTCAATCGGAATTATCTGCCACTTCCGCTGCGCGGCGCACTGGTCCATATCTGGCGCGGATTGCCCCCTGGATTTTGCTGAGCGCGGGCACCGAAACCATCATAAAGCGCTCGCGCAATCGAAGCGATTCGCCGTTCCCGCGCAAGCCGTGATCCCTGCCCTGTCACATAGATCGCAACCGCAATCGCGCGGCCATCGGGCGATTCGATGATACCGATGTCGCTTGAGGTGTTGTTGAGCGATCCGGTCTTGTGGCTGACCCTTGCTTCTGCCGGCATGTTGGCCGGAATTCTGCGGGAGCCGGTAACCGTGCGGCTCATCGAACCGAGCAGAACCTGACGGCTCTGATCGGACAGAAAATCACCGCGATAGAGCCCTTGGAGCAAGCGCACCATCGCCCGCGGCGTCGCTGCATCGCGCGGATCAATCCAGCTTGCCGGATCATATTCGCCATCATCGCGAACCAGTGTCGCAATGTCGCGGTCGATCGAAAAATCATTGATACCCTGACGGCGCATCCAGTCATTGACCGCCTGCGGCCCGCCGACCGCCGCAATCAGCGCGTCGGTCGCCGGGTTGCTGGAACGGGTAATCATCATCTCGATCAGATCGATTGCCGGCATGTAATTGCCTTCGCGCACCGGCGCCGCCGCTGACGAAAACTTCGCCGAGCGAACCGGGATGAGCAGCGGAAATTCTGACGTCAGCGAATAACGGCCCTGTTCAACCATTTCGAGATAGGTCGCGGCTACCGCGATCTTGCTGGTCGAAGCCATGGGGAACAATTGGTCGCCCAGCACCATGATCTGATCGCCAGTTGAAAGATCCACGGCGGCAACCCCGATGCGTCCGTCATTGCCATTGGCAAGCTCGGCAATGCGTTGTTCGAAACCGCTCGCATAGATTGCCTCAAACGTTTCGGGCGACCGCATTTCGGTGCCAAACGCATCGTCAAAACTTGCGTGCAGATCGTTTGACTGTGCCGCAACCGGGGCAGCGAAGGCGGCAAGGAGCGCCGCCAGCAAAGCAGGGACGCGATGGGAAATGAGGATGCGATAGATAAGAGCCATCGGGCGGAGATACTCCGATCAGGGTTAGCGGTGACTTAACATCAGTCTGTAGGTGCAAGCGATTCGCCGCGACAAGCGTTCGGGCCGCCGCATGCGACGAAATGTGCGCGCGCCGCGACCGGACTGGCGCTTACGCAGCTGACGGGTGGCAATTGCGCTTTCGTCGAACAACCGCATTTTGCACAAGCTGCGGCCTTGACTGCAATCGGCAGTTCGTCAGACATGACCGCAAGATATTTGGAACAGGGACGTTTATGACAATTTTGCAAACCGGCTCGCGCAGCGCCGCGGTCCAATCGCGCGCGCTCTTTACCGCGATGCTGCTGTGCAGTTCTGGCATTGCCTTTGCTCAAACCGCTCCTTCCGCGCCGATCGTGCAACCAGGAGCGCCGGGGCAGGCCAGTCGGATGCTGAGCGCGGACGAAGCAACCAATCTGGCCAAGGCCAGCCACACCGCAGCCGATGTGCGTTTCATGCAAGCGATGATCGTGCATCATCAACAGGCGGTCGACATGGCCGTTTTGGTGGAGGCTCGCACCAATAACGAAGACATCGTGGCCATCGCTGGTCGGATCAAATCCAGCCAGGCCGATGAAATCGAATTCATGAACGAATGGCTCGCTGCACGGGGCGAGAGCACTGCAATGGCCTCCATGGCCGGACATTCGGGCCACGCTGGACATGCCGCAGTTGTCGATCATTCGCAAATGGCGGGGATGGCCAGTCCTGAGCAAATGGCAGCATTGGCCGCAGCCGAAGGCACCGAATTTGACCGTTTGTTCCTGACGCTGATGATCGCGCATCACGAAGGCGCGCTCGACATGACCGAGGACTTGCTGGATCAACCCGGCAGCGCGGCGGACCCGGTGCTGTTCCGCTTTGTTGGCGATATCGACAACGACCAATCCACCGAGATAGATCGGATGGACGGCGTGTTGGCGAGCCTGTCGGTCGATCCTCGCGCCAATCTTACCCCCGGTTTTGACGATGCGGGTGAGGCCATCATGCACCTGCGCCACGTTGCTTTCCTTGCAAAGCCTGCGGGCTTTTTCGATCCTGACAACCCTGCCGATCTGCGGCCCCCCGTTCCCCCGAGCGAAGACGAAGCGGTAGAGGAAGATGGCGAGGGACAGGGCGAGGTAGTGACCGAAGTCGCCGCCGCAGACGCAAGCGCTGATGAAGCAGAAGGAGCTGCAGAAACCGAAGAGCGCGGCGAAGAGGAAAGCCTCACCCAATTTGCCGAGCGTTCCCCGCTGCTCGATTTTGCCAACACCGATATGGCGTTCTTCGGTGACATCATGGTCGCGGGCAATTACCACGGTTTCAACATCTACCGCCTTGGCGACGATGGCGCGCCGACGCTGCTCAGTTCGGTCGTCTGTCCGGGCGGGCAAGGCGATGTTTCGGTCGTCGGCGACATCCTTGTCATGAGTGTCGAACAGACCCGCGGGCGGGTCGATTGCGGCTTGCAAGGGGTCGAAGGCGAGGTCAGCGAAGAACGTTTCCGGGGTCTGCGCATTTTCGACATTTCCGACCTCACCGCCGTGCGGCAGGTCGGGCAGGTGCAGACCTGCCGGGGCAGCCACACCCATTCCATCGTCAGCGCCGATGACGAGCGGATCATCGTCTACAATTCGGGAACCTCGCGCATCCGCAAACGCGAAGAGCTGGCGCGCTGCATTGATAACCCTTCGGATTCGCGCACCGCGCTGTTCAGCATCGACGTGATCGAAATTCCGCTGGCGGACCCTTCACGCTCTCGGATTATCAGCAGCCCGCGCGTCTTTGCCGATCCTGAAACCGGAGAGATCGCCGGCCTGTGGCAGGGCGGCGACAGCGGCGACGGCACTCAGAGCACCGCACGCACCGATCAATGCCATGACATCACCGTGTTCCCCGCGCTTGGTCTCGCGGCGGGGGCGTGTTCGGGCAATGGCATCCTGATGGACATTTCCGACCCGATGAACCCGGTGCGGCTTGATGCGGTGTTCGACAAGGGCTTTGCCTATTGGCATTCGGCCACGTTCAACAATGATGGCACCAAGGTGATCTTTACCGACGAATGGGGCGGCGGCGGACGCCCGCGTTGCAAGGCTTCGGACCCGATGACCTGGGGGGCCAATGCGATCTATGACATCGTCGATGGCAAGCTCGAATTCCGCAGCCATTACAAGATGCCCGGACCGCAGAGCGAATGGGAAAATTGCGTGGCGCATAACGGCTCTATCGTGCCGGTGCCGGGGCGCGATATTTTCGTGCAAAGCTGGTATCAGGGCGGGATCAGCCTGATGGATTTCACCGACAGCGCCAACCCGCGAGAAATCGCTTTTTTTGACCGCGGCCCGATTGACGACGAACAGATGGTCGTCGGCGGTTTCTGGTCGTCTTATTGGTACAAGGGCCGGATTTATGGGACCGAGATCACGCGCGGTATCGACGTGTTCGCGCTCCAGCCGAGCGAGTTTCTGACCGCAGCCGAAATCGCGGCGGCAGAGGCGGCCAGCTATGCCGACACCCGTTTCAACCCACAGACCCAGACCCAGGTGACGTGGGATGCGGACGTGATCGAGGCCGCAGAGGCCAGCCGCAAGGGCGGGTGACGCAGCTTTACGCACCTGCTGCCCGCGCGAAACCCAATGATCCTGCTTGACACATTGGCCATAGTGTCAAGCAGGGTTGCTGCCCTAAACACCTGTTTTTATACAAAACCATGCCAAAAGCGCGGTTGACACTTTTCCAACAAAAACCCGTTTGCCTCACTGCACATTCAGACGATTTCAAAGAGCATTGCGGCAATCGCACGAAACTGCCGCTGTAGGAAAGCGCCGCGAGACCCGTTGACGCGATCACTCATCAGCGGGCGGTGATCCCAGAAGCCTGTCGCGCAGCCTGGCCGCTTGCTTGACCCGGATGTGACCGGGTCCGGTTGCGGCCAGCAAGGCATCATGGACCCTGCCAATTTCAGCCAGCGCGGTATCACGCTCCCCTTTGGCGGCGAGAATTTCGAGCCAGACCAATTCGCTGACCTGCGTTTGAGGATGATCGGGATTTAAGACTCGGGACTGCTGGGAGATCGTGCCAAGTATTTCTCTTTCGGCATCATCGATGCGTCCCAGCGCTAGTAGGACCTCGCTGCGAAGGCGCAGGGCTGCGAACATATTTGGATGCTCGGCACCGAGGTGCCCCTTAAAAATGGAATAAGGACGTCAATTTCGTCCAGCGCCTGTGGGAGTGTGACTTGAGATGGCGAAGCCCAGCACGATTGGATGGTCATTACTCTGAACACGCTTTTGATAAGTTAGTGGCGTCCGCATCGTCTAAGCCGTAGGTTTTCCGTCCTCGTCACAACGAGTTGCAACCTGACTTAGGAAACCCTTCACCATTGCGATGATGTGGGCAGCCTGTGCTTCGTCATACGACGACTCTAGGTGCATGGTTTCGTTTCGGTAGGGATTCTGGAACGCTGCAAGAGCTCCATACAAGCGGTCAAAGAATTTATAATCATCCGCAACCTTATCCGCCGCAGTTGGCCATCTTGTATCCAACGCTTCCTTCACCTTTCTCTGCATGGCACTCCAGTTTCGGTCAGGCCCCTTGATCGGGTCAGGAATGCCAAGGCAGCGGGAAACAGCGCGAATGCCTACCTCAAGGCAGCGGATGGCGTGGAACGCGCTAGCGGTCCATCGCGAAAATCCGAAACACTTGGCAGCCTCCGTTGCTTCAGAAGTTACGCTTGGGAATGCATTTTCGACCGCCTTTCCAAAAAGCGAAAAGTCATCTGCAAGATACTTCGTTTGCTCCGTCCGCAAAACGAGGAATTTTTTGCTCTCGGCTTCAAACGCCAAGCTCCCGTTGTGCAAATAATCGAATGACCTCTTGAGGTCATTAAACTCTTCGCCGGATACAGAAACGCCTCCGTATGTCGGGTCTGACTTGGCCCCAGAAAGAAGGTCTACTACGCGCCGAGAATGCCGCGCAGCCACATCAAGTCCGAACGCGTCCAATTGATTTGCATACGCCCTTAGCCTGTCTAAAGCACCATCTAGATTTTCAGGGTTTTTGAAATTTATAAAGCCCCACAGTCGGTTGTGGTGCGCTGTCTGCGAGAACGATGCCAAAAGAGAATGGCCGTCAAGCAACTTGTGTAATTCGGCGGAATTGAACATATCCCAAAGGCTCACAATCCGATTAGGTGTTAGAAGAATCTAACACCTCCCGTGAAGTTTTGGTATGCCCCGTATAATAACGGCAACGAAAAACCCCGGCGGACGAATGTCCACCGGGGTCTTTCTGTTGACGTTGGTTGGGTAGCGAGCCGGCTTAGAAGCCGCCCATTCCGCCCATTCCGCCCATGCCGCTCATATCGGGCATGCCGCCGCCAGCGGCCTTGTCTTCGGGCGCGTCGGTGATGGCGGCTTCGGTGGTGATCAGCAGGCCGGCGACCGATGCAGCATCCTGCAGCGCGGTGCGCACGACCTTGGTCGGGTCGATCACACCGGCAGCCACGAGGTTTTCATAGGTGTCGGTGGCCGCGTTGAAGCCCTGCGTTTCATCGCCTTCACGCAGCAGATTGCCCGAAACCACCGCGCCATCATGGCCAGCGTTTTCGGCGATCTGACGGATCGGTGCGAGGATTGCCCGGCGCACGATGTCGATCCCGCGGGTCTGGTCGTCGTTTTCGCCCTTCACCCCTTCGAGAACCTTCGAGGCGTAAAGCAGCGCGGTGCCGCCGCCGGGGACGATGCCTTCTTCAACCGCAGCGCGGGTTGCGTGGAGAGCGTCATCGACGCGGTCCTTGCGTTCCTTCACTTCGACTTCGGAAGCGCCGCCGACCTTGATCACCGCAACCCCGCCAGCCAACTTGGCCAAACGTTCCTGCAGCTTTTCACGGTCGTAATCGCTGGTGGTGGCTTCCATCTGAGCCTTGATCTCGCCGACGCGGGCCTTGATTTCATCGGCCGAGCCAGCGCCATCGACGATGGTGGTGTTGTCCTTGTCGATGGTGACGCGCTTGGCTTCGCCGAGCATGCCGAGCGTGACGTTTTCAAGCTTGATGCCCAGATCTTCGCTGACCATTTCACCCTTGGTGAGGATCGCGATGTCCTGCAGCATGGCCTTGCGGCGGTCGCCGAAGCCCGGGGCCTTGACCGCAGCCACTTTCAGGCCGCCGCGCAGCTTGTTGACCACCAGGGTCGCCAGCGCTTCGCCTTCGATGTCTTCGGCGATGATCAGCAGCGGACGCCCGCTCTGAACAGCCGCTTCGAGCACCGGCAGCATGGCTTGCAGGTTCGACAGCTTCTTTTCATGGATCAGGATATACGGATTTTCGAGTTCGACCGTCATCTTGTCCGGGTTGGTGATGAAATAGGGCGACAGGTAACCACGGTCGAACTGCATGCCTTCGACGACATCGAGTTCAAATTCGAGGCCTTTGGCTTCCTCGACGGTGATGACGCCTTCCTTGCCGACCTTTTCCATGGCTTCGGCGATTTTCTCGCCGACTTCCTTGTCGCCATTGGCAGAGATGACGCCGACCTGTGCGACTTCAGCCGAACCGGCGACTTCTTTCGAACGGGCAACGAGGTCTGCGACGACCTTGGTCACGGCCAGATCGATCCCGCGCTTCAAATCCATCGGGTTCATGCCCGCTGCGACCGACTTCATGCCTTCGCGCACGATTGCCTGACCCAGAACGGTGGCGGTGGTGGTTCCGTCCCCAGCGATGTCGTTGGTCTTGGACGCCACTTCCTTGAGCATTTGCGCGCCCATGTTTTCGAACTTGTCCTTAAGCTCGATTTCCTTGGCGACGGTGACGCCGTCCTTGGTGATGCGGGGTGCGCCAAAGCTTTTGTCGATCACAACATTGCGGCCTTTCGGGCCGAGTGTCACTTTGACAGCATTGGCGAGGATATCGACGCCGCGAAGAATGCCTTCGCGGGCTTCACGGCCGAACTTTACGTCCTTGGCAGCCATTGGTGTTTCTCCTGGAAAAATTGAGTGTTGAAAAAAGCGTGTGGTTCAATCGGCTCAGCCAATGATCCCCATGATGTCGCTTTCCTTCATGATCAGCAGGTCTTCGCCGTCGATCTTGACTTCGGTGCCCGACCATTTGCCGAACAGGACCCGGTCGCCGGCTTTCACATCCATCGGGATGCGGTCGCCATCGTCGTCACGGGCGCCGTCGCCAATCGCGACGACTTCGCCTTCGCTGGGCTTTTCCTGTGCAGAGTCGGGGATGATGATGCCGCCAGCGGTTTTCTGGTCGGCTTCGATGCGGCGGACCACAACGCGGTCGTGCAGCGGACGAAATGCCATAGGTGATGACCTTTCAAATGGGTTGAGATGTGAATTGGCACTCTCCCTCCGAGAGTGCCAGCATAGCGCATTTGGGGCTTGCCGGGCGTGTTTCAACCAAGCGGAATGAAATTTTTTCGTCAGACCGAACGCCGGACCAGCCGCAATTTCTCGCGCAGCATCCACCGCCAGGTCAGCAGCAGTGCGGCAAAAGCGAGGCCCGCTGCCAGTCCGATCCAGACCCCGGTGCCTTGCAAGGGGGTGAAAAAGCCTAGTCCGATGGCGAGGCCAAAGCCTGGTACCCAATAGCTGAAAATCGCGATCCACATCGGCACCCGCGTATCCTGAAGCCCGCGCAGGGCGCCCGCCGCAACCGCCTGAACCCCGTCAACCAGTTGGAATGCGGCTGCCAGCACGAGATATTGCAGCGCAAACCCCACCAGCGCGGCGTTCTTTGCCGCATAAGGATCGACATAGATCGACAGCAGCGCATAGGGCGCGAGCACCATGGTGCTGGCGGTGAGTGCCATGAAGCCGGTGCCAATCGCCAGCGCGACCCAACCGGCGCGCTTTATGCCGACCGGATCGCGCGCGCCGTAGAAATACCCCACCCGGATCGTCACCGCTTGCCCGACCCCGAACGGCACCTGAAACGCGAGCGCGGCCAGTTGCAGCGCGACAGTGTGACCGGCAAGCTCGGCCGCGCCAAACCGCCCCATCAGGAACGCCGCCGCGCCAAAGATTCCGGCCTCCGCCGTGACAGTCAGCGCTATCGGGGTGCCGATGCGGATGATCAGCCAGAACCGCTGCCAATCGGGCCGCCAGAATCGGTAGAATATCCGGTAACGCGCCAGCGCCGGGTCGGCGAGGATCACCGCGACATAGACCGCCACGGTGAAAAAGCCGGTGATAATCGTTGCCACCGCCGCGCCGCTCAGCCCAAGCTCGGGGGCGCCGAAATTGCCAAAGATAAAGGCGTAATTTGCCCCGGCATTCACAAAGATGCCGAGGCCGGTGATCGCCGTGGCGAAAAGCGGGCGGCCCAAGGCCGAGACATAATTGCGCAGCACACCCGCCAGCAACATCGGGATCAGCGAATAGATGATGACCAGATTGTATTCGCTCGCCAGCGCGATGATCGCGGGCTGCTGACCTGTGGCGCGCATGATCGGTTCGAGCAGCAGGCACAGCCCCATCCCGATCACCCCGGTGATCACCGCCAGCCACAATGCCATGCGCGTTGCGCGCCGGACCGGGCGAAACGAAGGCGAACGCGATCCGATGGCTTCGGCGATCAACGGAGCGACCGCGCCGGTCAGCGCCGTCATCGCCCACAGCACCAGTCCGAACAGCGCCACCGCCAGCGCCGATGCGGCCAGCGGCTCATCACCCAGCCGGGCAATAAAAATGACGTCCACCGCATAGGTCAACATCTGCAGCAAATTGGCCGCCGCCAATGGCGCAGCGAGCAGCGCCGTGGCGCGCAGTTCCTGCCCCCAACTGGGCGTTTGAAGAGGTATTGTATCGCGCATCATAAGTTTCCGCTCGCACGCCGAAACCTGAACTGGCGAGCCGGACCGGATAGGGAAGCGCGCGATTCAAGGAAAGCGGTTTCTTGGCAAGGGCGGAGCAAAAGGGAGAATCTGCTTTATGCAGAGGGTTAAAACCTGCATAAACTCCCTTAAGGGTAAATACGGGGGGATTCGGTGCAATTGCGTCCGGAACACAGTTCATCAGACAGGGCCGCTGAAACGGATTCGCTCCGCGCCTTGCGGCTGTTGCCGGGACCACTGCCGGTTGCCGAGCAGGCGGCATTGGCCTCGACACTCCTCTCAGCCTCTGCCCGTGCAAGCAGAGCAAACAGGGCGCGCGTGCTTGCCGGAGCGGCGGCATTGGTGTTCGCGGTAACGATCCCCGATCTTTCCGCCGGAGCGATGGATTCGCCCTATTTGCGCATTGATGTGCGCGAACCGGCCCCAATCCTTCAGCAAAGCATCTGGAGCCCGGCGGCAAAGCCAACTGGCCCGGTCTATGTGTCGACCATGGCCGCAGAACAGATCGCGCCAAGCTCGCTGACATATGGCAGCCGGACCCGTTTTGCTGGGATGGAGCGCACCGCACCGCTCGGTTTCCTCGAAACCGGATCGGAACGCTTTGACCTCGCCTTTGCCGGTGTAGCAATGCCAACGCCGCCCGCCTTTACTATCTCTCGCGGACTGCCCGAACAACCCGCGGCGGCAATTCAGGCCTTCACGCCCGCGCTGCGGGCGCGGCAGGTCGATATTCAGCAAATCACCAGCCTCAGCGGGATTGCGCGAGTCCCTGGACCGGCTCAGTCCCGTGCGCGGGCAGCATCGGCGGAGGTGCGCGTGCAGCGGGCGCGGCCTGCGCTTGAAGCCGGCTCATCATCGCTGCGCAGTCTGATCGCAGCCAATGAATCGGTGGCGGCCGCCTTTGCCGGAACGCTGGATGTATCGGGCGATCTGCGCGGTGCGATCCCGCTGGTGCTGGTGCCGGTCCCGACCGCGCCCATTCGTCAGCAGCAGCGCGCGAATGAACCCGCGAGATCACCTCGCCCCTCACCCGTGCCAGCGCCCGAGAGTGAACGCGCGGCGATTGCCGTGCCAACGTCGGCGCGCCGCGCATCCGTCAGCGCCAGCAGCGAAGCGCAGGCGGTGCTGAACGCGAAAACCCACCTTGATGCCCGCGTAAACGGCGTGCTGGCTGGCCGCGTCGATTTCCGGCAGCTTGACGGGACGATCGCCGTTCGGCTCGGATCGCTGGTCGATCTGTTGCAAGAACGGTTTAGCGCATCAGAGCTGGATCGGCTTGCCTCGGCAGGCGGTCTCGGTTCCTATATCACCCTGGCTCAGCTTCAGGCGGCGGGCATCCCGATCAGCTATGATCCCGTCTATGACGAGGTTGCGCTGGGGATTGATTATGACGACGCTCCGCAGGCCGGAAAGGTGCAGGTCGAACAGATCGGAGCGCCGACGATGGGTTCGGACCGCACCCTGATCGACCAGATCCCGCGCTGAGTTCTGGTCGCTAGAATCCGAAGCTGCCTCTGAGGCCGTCGATCACATATTGCGTCGCCAGCGCGGCCAGCAGCACGCCCAGCAGGCGGGTGATGACCGCCTCCACCTTGTCACCGAGCAGCCGGATCAGCGGCCCGGCGGCCACCAACGCAGCGGCGGTGATGATCAGCACCGCGCCCAGCGCAGCGAACACTTCGGCAGCCTGCGCCGCCGTATCCGCCTCGTTCATCAACAGCATGATCGCGGCAATCGCACCCGGCCCGGCGAGCATCGGCATCGCCATTGGGAAGACCGAGACATCCTCAACCTCGGGATCGGCATTGATCTTGTCGGCGCGTTCGGTGCGGCGCTGGGTGCGTTTTTCAAACACCATCTCGAACGCGATCCAGAACAGCATAAAGCCTCCGGCAATGCGGAAACTGTCGAGCTGAATATGCAGCGCGCCGAGCAGCTTTTCGCCAAAGAACGCAAAGATCAGCAGGATGACCGCCGCAATCGCGGTTGCGCGCAGCGCCATGTTCCGCGCCTGAGCCGGGCTCGCATCCTTGGTCAGACCCGCATAGATGGGCGCGCAGCCGGGCGGATCAATCACCACGAACAGGGTGATAAAGGCTGAAATGAAGAGTTCGGGCAGCATCGCCGCCCCTCATCACCCTTCGGGCGGGGATGCAAGACTTTCTTCGATACCGTTTACCCACGCACCTTCGTAAAAGTAATCGGCGCTGATGGTCCGCGTGCCGTCGGGGCGGTGCTGCCACTGCCAACGCATGGTCCCGTCGCGCGATAGCTGCGCGGCGGATGCGCCGTCATCTCCGATGCCGATGGCGGGCGGCGGCGGCACGGTTTCATCGCCGCGCGGGCAGGTGGCAACCAGCCCTTCGATCGAATCGATCGCAGTCACAACAATATTGCCGTCCTGCCCCTGTTGCTCGACGCGAATCGGCTGCGGATTGTCCAGACCGGCGGCGTGATAGGTCCATTTGTAGCCGCCATTGCCTTGCCGCGCCCAGGTTGTGACGTAATTGCCGACCTGTCCGTCCTGATCGGCAAACCGCCCCATGCTGAGCGCCAGCTCGCCGTCGCAGCTCATCACAATTGCTCGCGGATTCCAGGTGGCGGCAATCGGCGCGGTGCGCGCGGAGGGATCGAACAGAGCCGCGCCGCTGCGGCCATGCACCAATGCTCCCGGCGCGGCGGTGTCGGCGCTGGCGGCGGGCAGGCCGCGTTCTTTTGCGTCGCGGGCATAGGCCACTTCGATGGCGACGATGGTGCTGGGCTGCGCGGCACCCGGCGCAGAGGCGAGCACGCGGTTGATAAGCTGTGTCGATGGCCCGCGCTGACCCTGACCGGCGCAGGCCGATAGCGTGACAGCCAGTGCCAGACTAGCAAGAACGGTCCGCGCTTTGCTCACAATCCCTCCGGCACGGCAAGGCCCGCGTTGCGGAACGCCGCGACCAGAGTGTTGCGCAGCAGCACCGCAATCGTCATCGGGCCGACCCCGCCGGGCACCGGAGTGATCGCGCCCGCGACCTCGCTCGCCTCGTCAAAGGCAACATCGCCAACGAGCCTGCCCTTTTCGCTGCCCGCCTCCGGGGCGAGGCGGTTGATGCCGACATCAATCACAGTGGCGCCCTCCTTCAACCAGTCCTTGCGGATCATCTCAGGCCTGCCGACTGCGGCAACCACGATGTCCGCACGCTTAACGACGCTGGCGAGGTCTTTGGTGCGGCTGTGCGCGATGGTGACGGTAGCGTTGGCGTCGAGCAGCAATTGCGCCATCGGCTTGCCGACGATGTTCGACCGCCCGATCACCACCGCATCAAGCCCCGACAAATCGCCCAGCCGGTCGGTGAGCAGCATCATACAGCCCAGCGGAGTGCAGGGCACGAAACCCGATTGTCCCACCGAAAGCCGCCCGGCGTTGATGACGTGAAAGCCGTCGACATCCTTGTCCGGGCTGATCGCGGCGATGATGCTGTGTTCGTCAAGGTGAGCGGGCAGCGGCAATTGCACCAGAATACCGTCGACCGCATCGTTGCGGTTGAGCTGATCGACCAGTGCCAGCAGTTGCTCCGCGCTGGCATCATCGGGCAGGCGGTGTTCATAGCTGTTCATGTGGGCGGCGAGGGTCGCCTTGCCCTTGGACCCGACATAGACCTGGCTCGCCGGATCATCGCCCACCAGCACCACGGCCAGCCCCGGCTTGCGCCCGGCGGCGGCGGCAAATTCCAATGCTCGTTCGCCCACCCGTTCGCGCAGGCGCGCGGCAAAGGCCTTGCCGTCGATCAGCGCGGCGGTCATGCGACGCTGCTGATGACGCCGCGCAGAACAATGAGCACGATCTGCGCCACTACGATCACCACCAGCGGCGACAGATCAAGCGCGCCCGTCTGCGGCATCACGTTCCTGATGGGCCGCAGCACCGGTTCAAGCAGGCGATTGATCGATTCGTAAATCTGCCGCAGAAATTCGTTGGACGGGCTGATGACGTTGAAGGCGAACAACAGCCCGATCACAAATTGGACGATGATGAGCATCACGAAAACCTGCACCAGCAGTTCGATGATCTCGTAAAGTACGAATAGTCCTTGCATGAGTTTGTTCGGTACCCTTGTTCGGCGCGGGATATTCCAGCGCGCTTGGTTTGTCCCTTGAACGGCGTATTATCTGACTAATACGCCTATTTCCAGTGTTCGGTTCCAGATAGGCGCGCGATCATGCGCTCACCAGCGTTCCCGCACCGCGCGCGGTGAAAAATTCGAGCAGCATCGCATGCGGCACCCGCCCGTCGAGCACCACCGCCGCCTCGCAGCCCGATTCGACTGCCGAGACGCAGGTTTCCAACTTGGGCACCATCCCGCCTTTAATCACGCCGGCCTCGCGCAGGCGGGCGATGTCGACGGGCTTCAGATCGGTCAGCAATTCTCCGTCAGCATCCAGCACGCCTGCCACATCGGTCAACAGGAACAACCGCGCCGCGCCCAACGCCGCGGCAATTGCGCCCGCCATCGTATCGGCATTGATATTGTAAGTCTCGCCGTCCTCTCCCGGCGCGATCGGCGCGATCACCGGGATCATCCCGGCGGCAACCGCAGTGTCGATAACGCTGGTGTCGACATGCGCAGGCTCCCCGACAAAGCCCAGATCGACCACGCTTTCGATCAGGCTTTCGGGATCGCGCGTGGTGCGGGTCACTTTGCGCGCGATGACCAACCCGCCATCCTTGCCCGACACGCCGATCGCCTTGCCCCCGGCACTGGCCAACCAGCCGACCAGTTCCTTGTTGATGGCACCCGACAACACCATTTCGGCGATCTTGGCGGTCGCCTCATCAGTGACGCGCAGCCCGTCGACAAAGGTGCTTTCCACCCCCAGCCGCGCCAGCATCTCGCCAATTTGCGGCCCCCCGCCATGCACCACGACCGGATTGATCCCGACCGCCTTGAGCAGCACGATATCCTCGGCAAAATCGCGCGCGGCCTGTTTGTTGCCCATCGCATGGCCGCCATATTTCACCACAAAAGTGCGCCCGGCGTAACGTTGGAAGTAGGGTAGCGCCTCGATCAGCACTTCGGCTTTCGTCAAGTCGAGCGTCTGCCGGGGTGCCGCAGTCTTATTTGTCATCGCATTATCTGGCATCGCATTATCTGGCATTGCGCCATCGCCTTTCGCTGCGCCGCTTGGATTAAACGCGCCGCTTAGCCGCTTCGCTCGCCATAGGAAAGGATTGGCTACAGCGTCGGCGCAGTGTTTGTGACCCATTGCTGAAATTTGGACTTGGCAAGGTAACCAAATGCTGTTTCTTTGCGAACTGGTCGATGACGGTGCAAAGGGCATGCGCTGATCGGTTATTTTGACGGAGGAAACATCATGAACACCACTCGCCTGAAAGGCTCTATCGCTCTTGCCGCCGCCGCTGGCCTTGCCGCTGCATGTTCGGGCGGCGCTGACGCCCCCACCGAAGCCGCAGAAGCCGGCGCAGAGGGCGCGGAAATGGTCGCCGCCGCTGACGATGCAGCTGCGAAAGAGAAATGCTACGGCATCTCGCTCGCTGGTCAGAACGATTGCGCCGCCGGTCCGGGCACCAGCTGCGCCGGCACCAGTGTTGTCGATTATCAGGGCAACGCCTGGAAATATGTCGATGCGGGCACCTGCGTGGACACCGAAACGCCAAGCGGCACCGGCTCGCTTGAGCCCATCGAAGCCTGATTATTTGTAAGCCGCGCGGCATCGCGCGGCACAATCCGCACATGGGCCGCCCGGATTTGATCCGGGCGGCTTTTTGCATCGCTCACAGGTGGAGCAGGCGCGACCGGACTGCTACGTTCGCCGCCGATGTTTCGCCGCCGCTCTCCTCCCCGTTTCAAACGCTCCGCCGCCAAACCGCGCCGCCGATTGTCCGATTGGTGGCTCTTGTGGCGGGTCCCCACGCTGCTGCTGATCGTGATGGCAGTCTGGTGGTTTGGTTTCAGACCCATCCAGGCAGAGCAAGGCTGGGTCCGCGAAACCCGGAGCTTCCCCCTGTGCGGCGCGGGATCGGGCCGCGCGGCGGGCTGCGTGGTCGATGGAGACACGCTGATGATAGGTTTTGGCAGCGAGCGGCGGCGGGTCCGCTTCACCGGCTTTGACGCGCCTGAAAGGGACGGCGTATGCGAGGCCGAGCGTCAGCTTGCTGAGGCTGCGCGCGTTCGGCTCCAGCAATGGCTCGCGCAGGGGTCGTTCGAATGGAGCGGGGCTGATGAACCCCCGCGCGACCAATATGGCCGCGAACTGCGCGAGGCATGGCGTACCGCCCGGGATGGTTCGCGCGAATACCTTTCGGAAACGATGATCCAGAGCGGGCTCGCCGCCGAAAACGGCTGGGGCGCCGCTGCGCCGGATTGGTGCGATTGATCGGCAAATTCCGACTTAGCCCTTGCCCCTGTTTCAGCGATCTCTAGACTGCACATATCGTCAGGCAACAAGGGGATCAGCCATGAACGAACCAGCAACCAACAATGGTTTCGACTTCAATCAGCCAACCATCATTTCATTGCTCTATCTGGGCAGCTTTGTGACCGGGATTTCCGGGCTGGTCGGCATTGTTCTGGCGCATGTCTGGCAGGGCGACAATCAGGCGAATTGGGCGGCGTCGCATTTCAGCTATCTCATCCGCACATTCTGGATCGGATTTGTCGCGTCGCTCATCGCTGGCGTCCTGTCGGTGGTCCTTATCGGTCTGCTGCTGTTCCCGCTGATCATGATTTGGGTCGGCGTGCGCAGCGTCATGAGCCTGATCAAGGCGCAGAAGCAGGAGCCGATGCCCGATCCCAAGACCTTGCTGTTCTAACCGCTACACCGATGCGTCGACTTCTGCCGCCAGCGCGGCGAAGTTGGCGTGGCCGGTGACCGGCGCAATCCGCTCTGCCCAATAGGCGTCAATCTGATCGGCGATGGTCTGCGGCAGCGCGCTCGCAGAACTGCCGGTCTTTTGCACCTTGGTCGAATCGCTCGCGGCGGCCACGCCGCAACGTTCCTCCAGCACCCGGCACACCATCGCATCGTCAAAGCGGTGCTCATGCGCGCTCATGAACTCGCGCGTGGTCCGCTCCAGCACCAATGCCTCGATCTCTGGGGTCAGCGCAATCTCGCACAGCGCCGCCAGCCGCCGGATCGCTTCGGCGCGGTGCTTTACCGCCCATTTATAGGTCATCACCAAACTGTCAGCCGCGCCGCGCCGCGCATACCAGCTCAGCAGATGCGTCGCATAGTCGCAGCCCCCCGGCCCGCCGCTCAGCCACATTGGCATGAAATCCTCCATCGGCACCGCGCCGTCTTCAAAGTGCCAGCCGGTGAGGAAGCGGTAGAACGAGACATAGGTCTCCTTGGGATCGCGCAGGGTGACGACATAGCGCATGCCCGCAGGCAAGCGCTCATATTCGCGGTGCGATTTGAAACCGCGCGGGGCTGCCACCTGTGCAGCGGTCATGTCGAAATCGAGCATGTAGGCGGTGTCGTCCCACGGGGTCATCCGGCTGATGTCGTCAAAGTCCATGTCGCCGCCATCCGCGCCGGTGCGCAATTGGTGGAACATCTGCTGCATCAAGGTCGTGCCGCTTTTGGCCCAGCAGGTGATGAACACATCCCCCGGTTGCGGTTCGTAAGGGCGGTGGTTGGGCCGCTCGCCACCCATCGCCTGGCCCATCATCGCGCCGTATTGCTCCATGCTGCGCGCCCGCCCGCCCGTATAGGCACCCGCATCCGAGCCTGCATTGCTTGCCATTCGTTCCCCCCACTTTGCACCCGTTGACAGACTAGGGCCTTGTCGCTGCTTGGCAAGCGGTGAGCGCCCGCCGCTGACGCACTGTCCAGAGGTGGCAATCGCATCGGGTCACGGCGCGCCGACGGTTGGAGCAAGCAACACAGATGCAGCGGAGCAGCGCGCGGTCATCCGGCCGATCATATTGCGGCCCCCCGTTGCAGGAAATTGCGCGTGCGATTGCGCAAGCGACAAGCCCGATTTTCCGCGCTAGCTTGCGCCCATGACAACCCACCACCGCTTGATGCGCCTCGCCCGTCCTCTCACCCCGGGCTTGGCCCTGACCCTTTCCGCTGCGCTCGTCACCGGATGCAGCCAGCCTGCTGCCGAAGGCGAGACGCCCGCTGCGGTCGCCGCCGAAACCACCCCGCAGGACGCATTCTTCGCTGCGCTCGCAACGCATTGCGGCAAGGCCTATGCCGGGCGGCTGGTCAGTGATGATCCCGTGGACGCCGATTTCGTCGGTGCGCCGATGGTGATGCATGTCGCCGATTGCAGCGCGGATCAGATTGCGGTGCCCTTTCATATTCAGGTCGATGGCGAATGGGACCGCTCGCGCACCTGGATCTTCACCCGCACCGACACCGGCCTGCGGCTGAAACACGATCACCGCCACGCCGACGGGACCAGCGACGCGGTGACCATGTATGGCGGCGATACTGCGGACGAAGGCACCGCCCGCGCGCAAAGCTTTCCCGTGGATGCAGAAAGTATCGCCATGTTCGAAGCCGAAGGGCTCGCCGTATCGGTCACCAATGTCTGGAGCGTCGAGGTCGATCCGGCGGGCACTGCGGATGGGCGCTATGTCTACCAGCTGAAACGCACCGAAGCCGGCGGCGCGCCCGAGGATCGGCTGTTCCGTGTGGAGTTCGACGTAACGCAAGCGGTGGAAGCGCCACCAGCGGCTTGGGGTTGGGAATGACCGCTATGGCCGCAGCCTGATGCTGGTCGCCCGTGACGGCGCGGGCTTAGGCGCGGTGCTGGTGAATGTGGGACTGGCCGAGCGCTGAGGCGGGCCGCGTAAGGTGTGGTGTTAGGGGGCGCTTAGCCCCCACGTCTTCCCGGGCTTGACCCGGGATCCCCCTGTTCTTTGCGCCGCCGCAGAAGGAAGCGGGGCCCCGGGTCAGGCCCGGGGCGGGGGGCCATGAGCTAGTAATCTTCGAAAAGCGTTTTTAGCTCTGCACGTCTCTTTAGCGTTTGCCAAAGCATCGGGTGGACTAAACAGCGTGTGTTTTCACTTATTTCGCCAACTGAGACCGAAGGGACAGAATTGAATGAAAATTGCCAAGATGAATTTTCTTGGGTCCGAATGCCTATAACACCTATTCGATATAGATCCGCGATAATTCTTACCAATAGTTCCATTCTACTGTCAGCGTCGTTTCTTTCAAATGCTGATTTTGCGAAGATTATCAACGGCAAATGAAGCGAATCGTAGTCTCCGCAGAGCTGCATGACGACTTGATCTATTGCATCTGAGTCCACTCCGCCGACACGAAACTCAGCCGACATCTTTCGATGTCCAAGAAAATTTATTAGATCATCGACGTACGGGAGGGCTTCCCGCCATTCACCTACTAAGGCTGCGCGCCGACTTTTAGAAAAGTCTAACTCAACGGAGCGGATGTCCTTTAAGGAAATATTTGATTTCCCACCAAATCGATCTAGCAAAACATTGAAATACGCCAGAACGTCTCTTGGGCGCAGCATAGTGCGATCGACTATATAGTCAAAGTAGTCACCTTCGCCCTTATTTTGTGAAAAGAGGTCTTTTAGGCCAACCCCCTCTTTCGTATATTTGCGTTTATAAAGGTAAGAGACTCTTTTTTCAATAAATTCCCGCAATTCTGATTTTCGCCAATTTATTCTGGTGTGGTAATCGTCAAATTTATCGCGCTGAAATCCCGGCGTGTTGGCCTGTCTTAATACTAAATCAAGGAGGTCATCGCGCATTGCTACAATGATTTTCACATTTCGAATTTTACGAAATTTCGGTAGAACGTTTATCAAAGCCTCAATTAACTTGACTCTTATCCGATCATCAGCCCACTGCTTATCAAGATCATCTATAACTAAAATAGTTTTCTGCATTCTATCGTTGAAAATATCTTCATCTAAAATGTCGATTATTTGAGCAAGTTCACGCATTTGGACAGAGCTAACAATTTTTTGGGCGTTAGAAACAAGTTCTTTTGTCTCATGGCGACCTATTTTTTCTCCCCGCTTATATTTCGCAAGAATTCCTTTGAAGTTGGCCCCACTTTCGCCTTCGACTTGGCGCTCAAAATCGTCAGTTATCTTACGGATACGCTCGTCCGTATCAGACCAGAACGTACCGCCGTATCTGTTTAAATACTCCATCGCCTTCTTCTTGCCGCTGTTGTCCTTAAACATTCCAACAATTCTAGACAAGAACTGGCTTGACTTTGATTCGCTATCGAGTCCTTCGTGATGCTTCAAAAGCTCAACAACCAGCACATGGCGCCATAATTGCTGATAAAAAAGACCAAGGTCAAATTCATTTTCTGTAAGAAAATTCAAGAGCCATGAGTCAGCCATATAGGCTAAAGACAAATCCTCAGGATTTACCTGAATTACATTTGGTTGGTGCTCCCTTATTTTCCTGATTAGTGCCGACTTTCCGCTACCAATGCGCCCAACAATGATCGATGTGGCACTGGATTCGGACAACAATCTTGAAATTAACCCTGTATCAACAAAGCAATTCTCAAAATACTCATCATCGAATTCAGCTGATGCCTTGCCAAGATCGGCATATCGTGGGACAACAATGTTCACGGAGATAACCCCTACTCCGCCGCCTCAACCCCGAACATGTCCGGGCCGTCGTTGACCGCTTCTCCCTCAACGACCGCCTTGGCCTTCTGCCTTTTGTCAAAGCTTGACCAGACGTCGTTCCACGAACCTTTGGTCGCGCCTTTGGAATATTCGGTGGCGCGTTGTTCGAAGAAGTTGGCGTGCTCCACGCCGTTCAGCAGCGGGGCTAGCCATGGGAGCGGGTGTTCTTCGACCATGTAGATCTCCGACAGGCCGAGCTGTTTCAGCCGCCAGTCGGCGATATAGCGGATGTAGCGCTTGATTTCCTTTGCGGTCATGCCGTTGACCGGGCCCATTTCAAACGCGAGGTCGATGAAATTATCCTCCAGCCGCACGGTTTTCTGGCAGATGTCGATAATGTCTTCCTTGACCGATTTGGTCAGGCAGTCACGCTCCTCGCAAAAGGTGTGAAACATCTTGATGATGCCTTCGCAATGCAGGCTTTCATCGCGGACCGACCATGACACGATCTGGCCCATGCCCTTCATCTTGTTGAAGCGCGGGAAATTCATCAGCATTGCAAAGCTGGCGAACAATTGCAGCCCTTCGGTAAAGCCGCCGAACATCGCCAGAGTGCGCGCAATATCCTCGTCATTGTCGACGCTGAATTGCTGCATGTAATCGTGTTTGTCCTTCATCTCCTCATATTCGAGGAAGGCGCTGTATTCGCTTTCGGGCATGCCGATCGTGTCGAGCAAATGGCTGTAGGCCGCGATATGCACCGTCTCCATGTTGGAGAAAGCGGCGAGCATCATCTTGATCTCGGTCGGCTTGAACACCCGGCCGTATTGTTCGTGATAGCAATTCTGCACCTCGACATCAGCCTGGGTGAAGAACCGGAAGATCTGGGTGAGCAAATTGCGCTCATGCTCGGTGATTTTTTGCGCCCAGTCGCGGCAGTCCTCGCCCAAGGGCACTTCTTCGGGCATCCAGTGGATCTGTTGCTGACGTTTCCAGAAGTCGTAAGCCCAGGGGTATTCAAACGGCTTGTAGGTCTTGCGGGCTTCGAGCAACGACATGTTGTGATCCTTCGGTTGGAGGCTGACGACTCATATAGGGAACCAAACTACGAATTCGAAGGCAAGCGGGGATGATTCGCTGGGGATAGTCCGTGCAAAATCTGAGTCGAATGGAAACCGGGGATAAGCCCTCCTAGCGGTGCGGCGATCGCTAGTCGCGCTTGCGGCTTTTCGATCCGAAGAAACTGCCCCCGCCGAGCACCGTGATGCCGAGGAAGAACCCGAAATCGTACCACCCGCCGGTGTTGGGCACGGCATAGACCGCGATGTCGGGGCTGAACAGCGAACCGATAAAGCTCCACGGAAAGATGAATCCGTGCCACAGGCCCCACAGGAACCCCGGCGCGGCGTCCGCCTGGCTGACGCCCGCGCCGATCTGGCTGGCGCAGGCCGAAACGAGCAGCGCGAGCGCGGTGGCAGCGATGGCGCGGCTGCGCTGCATGGGCGCGCTCACAGCACCGACCTCAGCACAACCAGCCACAGGATCGGCAGGAATATCACCGCCATGAAGATGTGCAGACGACCGGCGTTGGCTGCGTGGCCCTCTGGCCCCATGACGTTGCGCACACCGTTGCCGATGAAGGCAAGCGCCAGCACCGTGCCCGCTATTCCGATCCAGATGGGTGCCGCCATGCTTCGCTCCTTGCTGCGCTTTGGCGGAAGAATTGCACAATTTCCGGGCGAGTGCGAGGGGGAGCTTTGCGACGCGGAGGTGGACGTCAGATCACGCGCCGCATCGGCAGGCGGGAGCTTTCTTCGCGGTCGGCGATGCGCGCGGCCTCCCATTCCTCGCGGGCGAGCAATTGCAGGACCCGCGGAGCCAGCGGCTTGAGGAACTCGATCCCGACCCGGTCGCCTTGTCGCCATGCAACCTCGGCGTGATGCGGACCCGTTCCGGCGATGAAGAGTTTGACGACTGCGCCGAGAGCCATCCCGTGACGCGGATCATCGACCCGGCAGCCGCCAAGCGAGAGGTCGTCAAACTGAATATCCCACTGGGTTCCGCGCGCGGTCTTGCACGTACCTGTTGCGCGAGAGCGCACGCGTTCGGATTGGCGGGCCTGCATCATATCAGGGAGACTTTATACCGATATGGTTAAGAATTGACCTGCGAACACCGGGGCAATTTGCGGGGGGTCAACTTTCAGTTTTGGCCTCAGGCCTATTCCTGCAAGCGCCGAGCCTCGGTCACCGGCAGCCCCGCCTCGGTCGGGACATAGATCAGCGATGCTCTGGTTTCGGCCAAGGCCTGAATCTGGAGGTAGCGCAGATAGCCTTCCGGCCCGCCGAGCGAGTCCTGAATGATCCGGTTCGCCTTGGCCGCGCCTTCCGCCTCAGCCAAAGCGACCGCGCTTTCGCGGCGCGCTTCGGCTTCGAGAATGGCGATGCGGCGCGAAGATTGCGCCTCCGCCAGTCGGGCTTCCCCGGCGAGCCGTTCCGAATAGAGGCCGTAAAGCGGGATGCCCCACATGGCGAGTGGGACCAGTAGAACTGCCGCTATCAACAAGATCAGCACTACACCGGGATTACGCATGGCCTACTCCGCTTTGGTGCCGCAACTCACTGACAGCTCAGGCATTCCTCGTAATCGGTCTGACCGCTGCCATCGACGCCCATGCCGGCGGTCAGTTCGATCTTGGCTGCATCGGCGGTGTTGTCGGCCTCTACCCCGCCCGCAAAACCGGCGCGCTGGATCGATTTCGAGCGGAGGTAATAGAGCGATTTGATACCCTTTTCCCACGCTTGGAAATGCAGCATCATCAGGTCCCATTTGTCCACGTCCGCCGGGATGAACAGGTTCAGCGACTGCGCCTGATCGATATAGGGCGCGCGATCAGCGGCAAAATCGAGCAGCCAGCGCTGATCGATTTCGAAACTGGTCTTGAAGCTCGCCTTTTCCTCTTCGGAGAGGAAATCGAGGTGCTGGACGCTGCCGCCCTTTTCGAGGATCGAATTCCAGACATTGGTCGAATTTTTCGATTTCTTGTCGAGGATCTTTTCCAGATAGGGGTTCTTGACGATGAAGCTGCCCGACAAGGTCTTGTGGGTGTAAATATTCGCCGGGATCGGTTCGATGCAGGCGCTGGTGCCGCCGCAGATGATGCTGATCGACGCGGTCGGGGCGATTGCCATCTTGCAACTGAAACGCTCCATCGCGCCCATATCGGCAGCATCGGGGCATGGCCCGCGTTCCTGCGCGAGCAGCATCGACGCCTCCGACGCCTTGGCCTGAATATGTTTGAACATCTTCAGGTTGAGCGCCTTTGCCATCGCGCTTTCAAAACCCAAGCCCTTTGACTGCAGGAAGGAATGGAAACCCATCACCCCCAGCCCGACGCTGCGTTCGCGCATCGCGGAATAGCGTGCGCGGGCCATCTCTTCGGGGGCGCGGTCGATATAATCCTGCAGCACATTGTCGAGGAAGCGCATCACGTCCTCGATGAATTGCTTGTCGCTGTTCCATTCGTCCCATTTTTCAAGGTTGAGCGAGGACAGGCAGCACACTGCGGTGCGATCATTGCCTAGATGGTCGATCCCGGTCGGCAGGGTGATTTCGCTGCACAGGTTCGAGGTCGAAACCTTCAGCCCCAGATCGCGGTGATGTTTTGGCATCATCCGGTTCACGGTGTCGTTGAAGACAATATAGGGCTCGCCCGTGGCCAGCCGGGTCTCAACCAGCTTCTGGAACAGCGAACGCGCATCCACCTTGCCGCGCACTTCGCCGGTCTTGGGCGATTTGAGTTCAAACTCCTCGCCCGCCCGGACCGCTTCCATGAAAGCATCGGTCAGCAACACGCCGTGGTGCAGGTTCAATGCCTTGCGGTTGAAATCGCCCGAAGGTTTGCGGATTTCGAGGAATTCCTCGATCTCGGGATGCGACACGTCGAGATAACACGCCGCCGATCCGCGCCGCAGCGACCCTTGTGAAATCGCCAGCGTCAGGCTGTCCATCACCCGCACGAACGGGATGATGCCGCTGGTCTTGCCGTTCAGCCCGACCGGTTCGCCAATGCCGCGGACATTGCCCCAATAGGTGCCGATGCCGCCGCCTTTCGAAGCCAGCCAGACGTTTTCGTTCCAAGTGTCAACGATCCCGCTGAGGCTGTCCGAAACGCTGTTGAGATAACAGCTGATCGGCAGGCCGCGATTGGTGCCGCCATTGGACAGCACCGGTGTGGCGGGCATGAACCACAGGTTCGAGATGTAATCATACACCCGCTGGGCATGCGCCTGATCATCGGCATAGGCATCGGCGACGCGGGCAAACAGGTCCTGATATTTCTCCCCCGGCAGCAAATAGCGATCAGTCAGCGTGTCCTTGCCAAAGTCGGTGAGATTGGCGTCGCGGCTATCGTCGATCTGAATTTCGAAGCGGCGATCGTTGACCTTCTTGCTATCAGGCGCAGCTGCGGCCTTGGCCGCCGCAGACATGGCATTGCCCAGCGCTTCGGCGCCTTTCGCCGCGATCAGTTCTTCGCTGCCGGTATCGGGCTTTTCCATGGTCACGGCCTTTTCACTCTTCCCCGCCTGCGCCGTTGCAATGCCTGCCTGTGGCCCGGTCGCTGCGTCGCTCAACATCTCGTCACTCGCCTTGAATTCCATTGTCGCCCCATCTCAGTCCGTTCGAATCAGGCAGCGTTTCTCCTATAGCGGAAAAGCGTCTTTGTTCCGATTCTGTTCTGCACCATTTCATCGACAGCCTATCCCCGCATTAGCCCCGATTGACCCACAGGCTTGTCCGCCGAACTCTTCATAATTCCCCGCCCTGCCGCATTCTGCACCCCGTATCGGCAGCGACTCCTTCCCTGATTGCGCCGATTGGTGCGCGGGAAAAATCACTACGAATTGGGGGTCCATGACGAACCGGACCACTAGATCATGAATCAGCGAAGGATTCCGGTCAACGGGAGATTAACCACGATTCGACATGCAGGGGCGGTGTATTACTATGCTGCAACGCCGCGACGCGTGGTCAAAGCTTGAGTCGCGCGCCGCGCAAGCCCCAAATTGAATCTGTGAAGAAAAATTTGGTGATTGAATCTTTTGAATCAACCATTGAATCTTTCGGCCCGGTGGCGCGAATATTGTTGCGCGGGCAGGCCCCCTTGGTTGGCCAAGGCCGAAGCCTTTACCCGCCCGCGCATCATCCTGATTCAGGCAGAGCCGCTTGGGTCCTGACCCTAGGCCGCAACCGGCGTTGCGGCGCGGGCGTCGCGGGCGTGCAGCGCAATCTCGTTCGCCAGGCGATCGATCAGCTCCACCGGCAGATCGTGGCCCCACCCCGGTATCGTCACCAGCTTTGCGCCCGGAATATGCCGCGCGGTGTCCTGTCCTGCGGGCAGCTTGACCAATGGGTCATCCTCCCCGTGCAACACCAATGTTGGCGTGGTGATCTGTGCGAGCCGCGTGCGGCGGTCGCCATCGGCGATGATTGCGGCAAGTTGGCGGGGCAGGCCCGGCGGATAGACGCTGCGCCGCAC
Organism: Qipengyuania sp. ASV99; assembly: GCF_047872805.1. Lineage (NCBI taxonomy): Bacteria > Pseudomonadati > Pseudomonadota > Alphaproteobacteria > Sphingomonadales > Erythrobacteraceae > Qipengyuania > Qipengyuania sp. ASV99. The sequence goes on from NZ_JBLQUK010000009.1 coordinate 76,639, forward strand.
GCCTCTCAGCACCTTCTCGCGCTGCCGATCTGGATCGGAGGGGAAGCCCGGACTGCCGATGTTGCGGGCAATGTTGATCCCGTGGGCAACCACCGCCTCTTCATCGAGCGATTTGAGCGGCGCGGTCAGCGCCTCGATCGCGTGTTTTTCCGCTTGCGGCAGATTGGGATTGCCAGTGGTCGACATGATCGAGGTGAGTGACAGCAATTTGTCCGAATGATGCACCGCCATCAGTTGCGCAATCATCCCGCCCATCGACGCGCCGACCACATGTGCGCGCGAGATCGCCAACGCATCGAGCAGCGCAGCCCCGTCATTGGCCATGTCGCGCAAGGTGTAGGGCACGGCGGCAGGCCAGCCGATCTTCTGACGTATCACCTGCCACGCCAGTTTCGGCGCACGCTTGCCCTCCATCTTTTCCGACAGGCCAATGTCGCGGTTGTCATAGCGGATCACGCGGTATCTCTTGGCCACCAGCGCTTCGACAAATTCATCCGGCCACAGCGTCAGCTGCGCGCCCAATCCCATGACCAACAAGATCACCTCATGTTCGGGATTGCCGTGATCTTCGTAAAACAGCGAAACGCCATTCGCGGCGATATGCGGCATATATTTATTGCTCCTTGATCGCCCTCTTCGGGGCTTTGGCCGACCCAAGGCCGGACAAGAGCCGGTTTGGAGCGCCAGATCAAGCGCAGGATACATCTGGCTTACGATTTGAATGCGGAAAGTTTGCGCCGCGCTTCAGCGCCAGACAGGTCCGCCAATAACAAAGCCTTGTCCCTTCAGCAGGTCGAGCACGCCGCCCTCCTCCGCCAGCACGCGCAACGGCACCACGGCGAGCGTCACCCCCGGTTTCTGCGCGGCATCGGTGATCATGCCGACCCATTGCCCGCGAATTTCATCGCCCAGCTCGTCATCGGCCCACGGCCAGCATTGTCCCAGCGCCCGTTCGATCGGGTTGTCCATCACAGCGGGAATATCAAACTTTCGCCAGTCGTCGCCGCGCGCAGCGATGATGCCCCGACCCGCTTCGGTCGCAGCCATCGCGGCTTCGAGGCAGGGGATGTGGCTGGCCGGATCGGCCTCGGCAAGATTATCGAGCAGATCCTCGCCCCGGAATTGTTCAGGCCTGGTGATCGGCACATCGGCCCGGTCTGCCGCCTTGCTGACGATCTCTGTCGCATCCTCGGTGGTCTGGTCATCGAAATCGAGGCGGCGGGCGAGCAGATCGAAGGCGGTCATCAGGAACGAGCGTTCGTCGTAATCGACATCATATTCCGCCTCCAGCGCAGCCAGCCGCGCGCGCTGATCGGTGCTGAGGTAATCGGCGGCGACCGAGCCGTCGGGCAGTTTGGTGAACCTGCCGCCGCGAAAGATCAGGCGAAAAACGTCGCCGGGCGAGAATTTGGGGCGCGAGCGCAGGATCACCTGACTTGCCTCGCCAGTGGCCTCCTCCAGCCGGTCAGGTTGCCACGGGGTCGCTTTGGGCACAGCGCGAATTTCGCCGACGAGGATGATCGCGCCGTCGGGTGTGTCGATGGTCCACATCGGCGCGCCGGAACGCTGCGCGGTGACGACGATCTGGTTTTCGGTGGGGGCGGGGGTTTGGGCGAAAGCTTGCGGGCTGCCGAGAAGCGCAAATCCCGCCGACAGTGCAACATATTTTTGGAAGATCCACATCGACGCGATCCTTGGCTTGGCCCCGCTGCACGGTGCATGAACGCCCTAGGGTCAGGACCTAGGTTCCTGCGTTCGCGGGGATGACCACCCGTGCTCACGGCACCAGCACCGTATCCTTCGCCGCTGCGTCCATCTCAGGATAATCCATCGTGTAGTGCAGCCCCCGGCTTTCGTGTCGGGCGAGCGCGCTTTTCACGATCAATTCGGCGGATTGCAGCAGGTTCCTGAGTTCGATCAGGTCGGTCGTCACGCGGAACGCGCCGTAATAATCGTCCACTTCTTGGCTTAACAATTCGATCCGGTGCTTGGCGCGTTCCAGCCGCTTGGTGGTGCGCACGATACCGACATAGTTCCACATAAAGCGGCGGATTTCGGTCCAGTTCTGCTTGATCACGACTTCCTCGTCCGAATCCGTCACACGGCTTTCGTCCCACGGCAGGATCGCGGGCGGATCGTCGAGTTCATCCCACATCGTCAGAATGTCGGAGGCCGCCGCCTCACCAAACACGAAACATTCGAGCAAGGAGTTCGACGCCAGCCGGTTCGCGCCGTGCAGCCCGCTTTCGGTGCATTCACCCGCCGCCCACAGTCCCGGCAGATCGGTGCGCGCAAACAGGTCCACCACCACCCCGCCGCAGGTGTAATGCTGCGCGGGGACGACCGGGATCGGCCCCTTGGTCATGTCGATGCCCAGGCCCAGCAGCTTTTCATAGATGGTCGGGAAATGGCCCCTAACGAAATCGGCGGGCTGATGGCTGATGTCGAGATGGACGTAATCGAGCCCGAAACGCTTGATCTCGGAATCGATTGCGCGGGCAACCACGTCGCGCGGCGCCAGCTCCATGCGTTCAGGATCGTAAAAGGTCATGAAACGCTTGCCCGTGCGCGGGTTGATCAGATGCCCGCCTTCGCCGCGCACGGCCTCTGTGATGAGGAAATTCTTGACCTCCAGATTATACAGGCAGGTCGGGTGAAACTGCATCATCTCCATATTGGAGACGCGCGCGCCCGCGCGCCACGCCATGGCAATCCCGTCTCCGGTCGCGCCGCGCGGGGCGGTGGAGAATTGATAGACGCGGCCCGCGCCCCCGGCGGCGAGGATCGTCGCGCGCGCAACGTGACGTTCGACCCGCCCGGTTTCCTCGTTCAGGGCATAGACCCCCCAGACCCGGCCTGCGGCTGAATAGCGTTCGCGGTGGCGGTCGGTGATGAAATCGATTGCCGTGCGCCCGCCCAGCATGGTGATGTTGGGATTGGCTTCCGCCGCCTTAAGCAGCGCGCTCTGCACCGCCCAGCCGGTCGCGTCGTCGACATGGACGATGCGGCGGTGCGAATGACCCCCTTCGCGGGTGAGGTGGAGCGAATTCGCATCGCGGTTGAACGGCACCCCCAACTCGCACAGGCGGTCAATGCTGGCGGGGGCGCGCTCGATCACGAATTCGACCGTTTCGCGGTCATTCAATCCGGCGCCTGCGACCATGGTGTCGCGCACGTGGTTTTCAAAAGTGTCGCCCGCGTCGAGCACGGCGGCGATCCCGCCCTGCGCCCAGGCGGTCGATCCGCCAGTCAATGAACCCTTGGCCAGCACCAGCACCCGCAAATCCGTTGCCAGTTCCAGCGCCGCCGTTAGTCCAGCGGCACCCGACCCGATGATGATAACGTCGAAATCACCCGGCTTTTCGCCGGGCAAGGTGCCGCGATTTTCAGATGGATTATCCATCCCTGACGCAATGGCGCGCGGCGCGAAACATGGCAAGTGGGCAGCGTCACTGCTGCGACCGAGACGAGACGTGGCGAGAATACCATGAACGGCTCAATAATGGCATCGCAATCAGGCATTCCCCTTAGGCGACAAAAATCACGAATGTTATAGTCTGCGTAGAGACGGATTCGTTGTGACAATCTTGTGAAATCAAAGATTGCATTATTGTGATCCGTATTCGTGTGAGCATTGATGTATAACTTGTTAGCCTAGGGACACCCCTCCATGTCCATTATATCTCCAATTGCTTGTCTTGTAGGGCGGCATGAGCCTCAGCGCCGTGACGTTGAATGGGATGGCCGAGTGTATGTTGGAAACTGCAAATATTGCGGCAAGGAAATCGAACGCGTTTCGCACCGCAATTGGCGTGAACGGCTGTCGCAGGCTTCCTAGAACCCGCGAACCATGGCCCGGTGCTGGGCGCTATGCTGGCCGCTATAAAGCGTAGCAATCGAGGTCGCTGGCGACACTCACCGGGCCCGAATAGGCCGCGCCAATGGCTGAGAGGCTGCCCTCGATGCGGCTAAGCGAACGCTCCATATTGTGCGTCAACACCAATTGCTGCGGCTCCAACGCGGCTGCCAGCGCGCCAATCTCGGCAGGGGTCCGGTGGAGCCCGCGCGGCTGACCGGCTTCGGCGTTGATGACGTGGTGAGCGAACAAGATTGCTGGCTTCGCGCCGGTCAGATCATCCATGAACCTTGTCGAGGCCGCGCTTTGATCGCCGGTGATAACGACGCTGGCATTGCCGAGTTCGATGACATAGCCCAGCGCGGGGACCACGCCGTGGTTCACCGGATGCGCCGTAACCCTGTATTCGCTGGAAATATCGAGCACGGCAGCGGCGCCGTCACCCTGCGCGGTGACAATATCGAGCGGCTCCAATCGCGGCTTTCCCTCAGTCCCGTCGATAAATCCGCCATTGTAGGCAAAGGCTCCGCTGTCCTTTGACAGCAAGCGGGTGAGAAATTCGCGCGTCCCGGGAAAGCGCGGCGCAGCATCGGGACCAATCACCGTCAGCGGCGCGGTGCGCCCTTCGAACCCGCCGGAATTGAGGATACCCGCCAGATCGCCCACGTGATCGGCGTGGAGATGGCTCAGCAGGATCGCGTCGAGCGCCGCAATATTCCCGCCTGCCTCGGCAAAGCGCAAAAAGCTGCCCGCGCCAGCATCGATCAGCAGCCGCGGGGCGCCGTCGATCCACAGCAAGTAAGACGTGCCAGCGCGGCCCTCTTCCCCGGCCTTTTCGGCAATCGGCCCGCCGCTGCCAAGCACCTGCAATGCCGCGCCTTGCGTGGGGCAGGCGGCGGCCGAGCTTTGAGCCAGCGCGTTCTGGTCGGTGTCGACGAACGATCCACAACCGGACAGGCTGGCTGCGAACAGACCTGTCATCATGAACCGCATTGCGTCGCTCCCTTTTCTGACTACGCGCCGCTGCCCGTCAGCTGCACGAACACATCTTCGAGATCAGCCTCGCGGGTGGTCACATCCTCGATCGTCAGGCCTTGTTCCTGAAGGATCGCGAGCACCTGCCCGGCGCTCATCCGGTCCTTGTCATAGGTGACCTCAACCCCGCGCGGCCCAGTCTGTTCGACCTTGGCAAAAGCTTCATGCGCGGGCGCGGCGGCTAAATCGGCCGCCACGGTCACCGCAACGATTTTCTCGCGCGCCATATTCACCAGTTCGCGGGTCGGCTTGTTGGCGATCAGCTGGCCATGGTTGATAATGGCGATGCGGTCGCACAATTGCTCCGCCTCTTCGAGATAATGCGTGGTCAAAACCACGGTCACCCCTTCGCGGTTGAGCGCGGTCACCATCTCCCAAAGCTGGCGGCGCAGTTCGACATCGACCCCCGCAGTCGGTTCATCCAGCACCAGGATCGGCGGGGAATGGACCATCGCCTTGGCTACCATCAGGCGGCGTTTCATCCCGCCCGACAAAGTGCGCGCATAGGCGTTGCGCTTGTCCGACAATCGCACCGCGGCCAGCAATTCCTCGCTGCGCCGCTCGCGCACCGGAATGCCGTAGAATCCGCCCTGATTTTCGAGCACTTCGAAAGGGGTGAAGAACGGGTCGAAGACGATTTCCTGCGGCACAATCCCGATGGAGCGGCTGGCGTTGCGGCGGTGACGATCAATATCAAAGCCCCAGATGTCCACCTGACCATCGGTCTTGTTCACCAGACCGGCAAGAATGTTGATCAGCGTTGACTTGCCCGCACCATTGGGGCCGAGCAGCCCGAAGATTGACCCTTCGGGCACGTCGAAACTGACCCCGTCCAGCGCCAGTTTCCCCGCCGCATCCTCGCCCTTTGCCCCTTTAGGCGCAGCGTAGCGTTTCACCAGATTTTCGATGCGGATGGCGGGCGGAGTCATGCCGTGATGCAATAGTGATGGTGCGCCCTGAAGCAAGAGCCGCTGGAAAAAGTGGCGAGCACGAGCCGCAATTCGTGAAACCGGCATTAACCGCGTCTGTTCTTCATCCGACCACAAAGCATGGTTAGATGCAGATCCAAGATGGACTTGTTGTTTCCCGCTTGCGCCTTGCGCACCACCAGCCTCGCTCTGGCTGCGACCCTTGCCGGGTCGTTTTTGGGCGTGCCCACAGCGGCGCTGGCACAGGACAATTTAAGCGTCCGGTCGGTCGTTCGCTTGCCAGGAGAGACGCGGATCGAAAAGCAGGGAGACCTCCACTTTGGCGACATTCTGGCGGGCAATACCGGCGGCACCATCACCCTCGGCGTCAATGGAGCGGTTTCGACCACCGGCACGGTGCAGTCGCTAGGAGGGGATCCGCAGCCTGCCGAATTCGTCATTACCCGCACACTGCTGGCCGATTTCCCGACCTATAGCGGGCCAGCGGGTTCAGATTCGGTCTTGCTGACCCATATCAATGCGCCCGGCGAGACCATGGTGCTACGAAATTTCACCACCGATTTCAACCGCACGATCTTCTTTGGGTTACCGGCCTATCTGTTTCGGACAAGCTACGATTTCCGGGTCGCCGGAACGTTGGACGTCGAGGGAGATCAGGAGCCGGGACAGTATCTTGGTTTTTTCACCGTAACGATTGATTACGATTGAGAGTAGCGGTTGAAATCGCCGGGCGGCGCGACTAATCCCGCCGCCATGAACACGCCTCCCCCTGAAACGCTGATGGTCGATGCGCGCCGCGTCAGTTGCGACGGCGCGAGCGGCATTCGCGGGGGCGAAAACTACCGCCCCGCCGCGCTTGGCCATCCGCGCATATATCTTGAGATTGACGAACACGGCTATGTCGATTGCGGCTATTGCGACCGCCGCTTTGTGCTCAAGGGCGGCCCGGCTGACGGCGCGGATCAGGCAGCCTTGCCGGATATTTCCGAAGGCGGAGACCCCGGTCACCGGTAATACGCTTGCCAAAGCGCTCGCCCAGGTGTGGTTTCAAATCATTGTTAATGTCTGGCTACTAAGGCTTTGCAGACATGGGCGATCTGGATTTGAGAATGCACCACATATTACGTAGGTTTGGGTGGCCCTTCGGCCTCTTGTGGTTGGCGACAATGCCCGCCGCGCTGGCCGCGCAAACCACCGAGCCGAGCGAGGCGCAGGCATTCGTCGTTACACCGCTCAGCTTTGTAAAGCAGTTCGATCTTGATTTCGGGCAGATCATCCCCGGCGACACCAATGGCGCTGTGGTGATGGATTCGACCGGCGCGGTGACGACCACGGGGGGCATCATTCAGATCAACGGGACTCAGCAACCGGCGCGGTTCTGGGGCTTTGGCACGTTCAACCAGCGGGTGCTGATCAATTCCGACGCAACCAGCTATGTCTTGACCCGCGAAGGCGGCAGCGAAACCATGGTGATGGATCAATTGCTGATCGGCAGCCAGCCCCCGATCGTGATCAACACCAATCCGCGCCGGTTCCGGATCGTCAATCCTGACGGCTATTTTTCCTTCACCATTGCAGGGCGGCTGCAAGTCGCCGCCAATCAAGCGTCGGGTGTCTATAGCGGAGAGTTTACGATCCAGCTCGAATATGAATGAATCATCCGCCGCTCATGCAGGGTTCAGCGTAGCTGTGTATGCTCTGAAGCCGAATCATAGGAGTGCGCCATGATCTATTCCCTCAAGACCCATGCTCTTAGACTGGCTTCGGCTGGCAGTCTCGCCGCGCTTGCGCTGGTCGCCGCTCAACCGGCCTATGCCGATGAAGAGCCGGCCGCCAGCGAAACTGCAATGACCGAGGGCGAGGCGCGGCTAGCCAAATTGCTCGAAGGCCGCGTGGCGGGCGAACCGCAGAACTGCATCCGCACCCGGCCCAATTACCGGCTGACCGTGATCGATGATACCGCCTATGTCTATGGCAGCGGGCGGACGATCTATGTTCAGCGGACGCAGAACCCCCACCATATCGATGACACCGATACGCTGGTTTCGCGGCGATTCACTTCGAGCGAGATTTGCCGTCAGGATATTGTGACGACAATCGACCCGGTGCTCGGGTTCTTCACCGGCACGGTGTTTTTTGACGATTTCGTTCCCTACACCCGTGTCGAAGAGAACGAAGAAGGCTGATCGTCAGGTGGGCTGACCCGGTTCAGCCCACCGAATTCGCCACCTACGCTTTCACCAATTACGCTTTCACCAATTACGCTTTCGCCACTTACGCTTTCGCCCCCTAAGACTTCGCCATTGCGTTCATCCGGGCGAGAATTTCGTCCGCCTGCGCCATGATCCCGTCGATCAGTTCCTTGCAGGTCGGGATATCGTGGATCAGCCCGGCAACCATGCCGCAGCTCCAAGCGCCTTCGTCCATTGCGCCTTCCATCATGATCTTGGGATAGACCCCGGCAACCTCGGGCAGGATGTCCTGGATGGTGATGGCGTCGCCCAGTTCCTTTTCTTTCTGGATCAGCCGTTCGACTGCGGCATTGGCGAGCACCCGCTCGGTGTTGCGCAGCGGGCGCATCACCAGCCGCGTATCAAGCTCGCTCGCCGCAACGATCGCCTGTTTCACGTTCTCGTGAACCGGCGCTTCCTTGGTGGCGATGAAGCGGGTCCCCATATTCATGCCTTGTGCGCCCATTGCCAGACTGGCGACCAGACTGCGCCCATCGGCCATCCCGCCTGACGAAACGAAAGGAATATCCAACTCATCAGCGGCGCGCGGCAGCAGGATGAAGTTGGGCACGTCGTCCTCACCCGGATGTCCGCCGCACTCAAACCCATCGACACTCACCGCATCGCAGCCAATATCCTGCGCTTTCAAGCTGTGACGCACGCTGGTGCATTTGTGGATCACCTTGATCCCCGCATCCTTGAGCGGGGGCAGCAGGTCAACCGGATTGCGCCCGGCGGTTTCGACCACCTTGACCCCGCCATCGATCACCGCCTTCACCAATCCCGGATAATCGGGCGGGGTCAATGTGGGCAGAATGGTCAGGTTCACGCCAAATGGCTTGTCCGTCATATCGCGGCAGCGCGCGATTTCATTCGCCAGCTTTTCCGGGGTGCCCTGCGTCAGCCCGGTGATGATCCCCAGCCCGCCCGCATTCGACACCGCCGCCGCCATTTCGGCAAAGCCGACATAATGCATCCCGCCCTGAATGATGGGATGCTGAATGCCGAACATTTCGGTGATGGCGGTTTTCATGGCTGTAGTTCTCCCTGAGAGTTTCGATTTGTAGGGGAGACAAGCGCAATACGGCCTGCGGTGCAAGCACGCTTTTGATGGGGCAGATGACCGCACCTGGCCGAGGACGCGTGCCGTATCGTCAGGCGATCAGATTACACTATAGACGCTCGCCGCGCACAACGGCAGCGGAGGCCAAGGGTCAGAACCTAACGTGCGAATGTCAGCGAGAAAGTCACCGGCACGACCGGAGTGATCGACGGCAGCCCGGCAAGTTCCTGCAACTGTGCCAGCCCTTCGGTCAGTTCGAGCGCGCCGGCGTCGACGATCACTGGTGCATCGGACACCGCCATCACCCGGTCCGGTCCGGTGCGTGTGACGGTGACCTGCGCCTGAAACGGGGCCTCCGCGCCCCTAAGTGAGAGCGTCCCGTCAAGCGTTGTGTCGGTGCTCGCGCCCACGGCGAGCGTTTCGAATGCCGCCGGGTCGATCTGTGCGGAGATGCTGGCGGTGGGATTGTCGGCAACGACAAACAGAATGTCGCGCATACGCTCATCGCGAATATCCACCCCGGTGGAGACGCTGGCCAAGTCAATCTCGATATTGGCCGCGCCATCGGCGGATACGGTGCCGGACAGTGTTTCGAACGAATTGACCTCAGCAATCTCCCCCGCCTTGATCGTGACATAGGACAGTTCAGATGCCGCCCCGTCGAGCGTCCATTGCGCCCCGGTCACTGGCGGCGCGTCAGCCGGTGCTTGCGAGCAGGCGGCGAGGGTGAGGAGGGCGGTGGTGGTCAGAATGGGATTGCGGAGCATTGATGCGGCCATGGACAAGCTCAAACGTTGGAATTGAAGAAAAGTCGACTTGCAAGGCGCGGGCCTCACATCGAAGAACGCTATTGAGGGGTTGAATCACGCCCTACAAACCTTGCGGTGAACACGGCACCCAGCAGAGCTCCGAACAGACCGCCAATCGCAGGCGCAAACGCATTCGCCGCGATGATCATGCCCATCACAGTTCCGGCGCTTGCGCCAGCAGCAACGCCAGCGCCGATATCGTCGCGGCGCTTTTCCTGTTGCTTTTGTTCGGCTTTGGTGGCGGCAGTGGCCATCAATCTACTCCTTGAACTCGCTTTTGCATGACATAACACACACGCACGGAAGCGACGAGTAAAATCACGGTCGGTATATATATCCGTGCAGTCGGCTTCCAGTCTGGATCCTGTGCCCAAATAGTTATGAATGCACCAAATACCACAATGGCGAGCAAACAGAGGCCTGACTGGATAACGAGCGAGTCAAACGGTTTTTCGGCTCTGAAGTAATCATCAAAATTCGAGCCGATCAGCGTGACCGTATAGGTTACAAGCGCCCATGGACTGATATCAAGCCATCGGGCAATGCTGATTTCAAATTCAGGCTCACCAAGTTTCCATGCGAGCATGAACAACATCGAAACGGCCAGTGGTCCCGCCAAGGGAGCGAGAAAGTTCCACATGAGCCAACGTTTCATCTTTGCGTCCATCAGAATGCGCCCCTCTCATCCCGCTATTCCCACTCAATCGTCCCCGGCGGCTTGCTGGTATAATCATAGACCACCCGGTTGATGCCTTGCACTTCATTGACAATGCGGGTGGCGACTTGAGTGAGGAAGCCTGCATCGAACGGATAGACATCCGCCGTCATGCCGTCGGTGCTGGTCACCGCGCGCAATCCGCACACGCTGTCATAGGTGCGGCTGTCGCCCATCACCCCGACCGTTTTGACCGGCAGCAGCACCGCAAACGCCTGCCAGATTGCGTCATACAATCCTGCGTTGCGGATTTCTTCGAGATAGATCGCATCGGCTTTGCGCAGGATATCGCAGCGTTCCTTGGTCACTTCGCCGGGGATGCGGATGGCAAGGCCGGGGCCGGGGAACGGATGTCGCCCGACAAAGGCTTCGGGCAGGCCCAATTCGCGGCCGAGCTCGCGCACCTCATCCTTGAACAATTCGCGCAAAGGTTCCACCAATTGCATGTTCATGCGTTCGGGCAATCCGCCGACATTGTGGTGGCTTTTGATCGTCACGCTTGGCCCGCCGGTGAAGCTGACACTTTCGATGACATCGGGATAGAGCGTCCCCTGCGCGAGGAAATCCGCGCCGCCCACGGCCTTTGCCTCTTTCTCGAACAAGTCGATGAACGCCCCGCCGATGAACTTGCGCTTCTTTTCCGGGTCGGTGACACCTGCCAGCCCTGCAAGAAAGGTCTCCTCCGCATCCACTGCGACCAGCGGAATGTTGTAGGAGCCCCGGAACAGCGAAACGACCTGATCGGTCTCGCCCTGACGCATCAGACCGTGATCGACATAAACACAGGTGAGTTGATCGCCGATCGCCTCATGGATCAGTACAGCGGCAACCGCGCTGTCGACCCCGCCCGACAGCCCGCAGATAACCCGGCCCGATCCGACCTGCGCGCGGATTTCCTCAATCTTGGTTTTGCGGAATTCGGCCATGGTCCAATCGCCTGCCAGTCCGCAGACGTGGCGCACGAAATTGGCGATCAGCTTGCCGCCGTCGGGTGTATGGACGACTTCGGGGTGGAACTGCGTGCCGTAGAATTTGCGGCTCTCATCGGCAATGACCGCAAAGGGCGCGCCGTCGCTGGTGGCGACAATTTCGAAACCGGGGGCAAACCGGGTGACCTTATCGCCGTGGCTCATCCACACCTGATGGCGTTCACCTTCCTGCCACAAGCCGTCGAACAACGCACAGGACCGTGTCACGGTAAGGTAGGCGCGGCCAAATTCCCCACCCTCTCCGGTTTCGTGGCCGGGCCGGACTTCGCCGCCTAGCTGGTGGGTCATCACCTGCTGGCCGTAACAGATGCCAAGGATCGGGACGCCCGCTTCGAAAAAGGCCTGCGGGGCGCGCGGGCTGCCGTCGTCGGGAACGCCGGCGGGCGATCCCGACAAGATGATCCCTTTGGGTTTGAGCCGCGCAAAGGCTTCGATAGCCATGCTGAACGGCGCGATTTCCGAATAGACGCCCGCCTCGCGCACGCGGCGCGCGATCAGCTGCGTCACCTGGCTGCCGAAATCGACGATGAGGATCGAGTCGGGGAGATGATCTGTTTGCATGAAGGCGGCGTTACGTCAGCCCGAGCGGCGCTGTCCAGCATGCCGTAACGTCACGGTGCAAGCTATCGACAATTGTTGCATCGCACCATCGGCAATCGGCGAGAATTTGGCGGTTTACTGGGAATTTTTGGGAACAACCCCGGCATTGTTCGCATTTGCACAATCATCTTGTGCATCGCGCCAAGGTATCAAGAAACAACCGAAGGCCGGTGCACGGCCCACCCTGTCACGACACCCTCTTTTGAATTCTGGAGAATACCCATGCGTCTAGTACTTTCCGCCGCAACGCTCGCCCTGATCGCCGCCGCGCCCGTCGCGGCTGCACCGTCTGCCGGCGAAGCATCTGTGACCGTGCGCGTCGACATCGCTGATATCGACCTGACCAGCGCCGAGGGCCGGGCTGCGCTCGAAGCGCGGCTTGATGCAAAGCTGCGCGCCGCTTGCACCATCGAAACCCGTCTGCGCTATGGGCTTGGCCGCGAAATCGTGGATCAGGACTGCCTCGCCAGTGCGCGGACCGCTGCGCTGGCCGAGGCGGAGCGCATGGCTGCCGCCGATTTGCGCGCCGGTCGCTCAGTCGCGGCCAACTGAACGCCGCCCTCTCTCTGATTTTGCAGGCGGCCGGCGGAGCGATCCGGCGGCCGTTTCGCTATTGATTTCAGAGTGGTGCCCGACATGCAAAGCAAATGCCGCGACATAGTTGCAAAACTTGCAATTAAACTGCGCATTTTCGCATTTGAGTTTCGTCCAATCGAACATCATTTGAGCCCCGCAGCGCAGTGCAAGGCACCTCTCTCCCCTCCTTCACGCGCCGCAGCGGCAGGATCAAAGCCTCAATTGGCGGTTCTGCCAGTCTGCTTGCCGGTGGCTGGCAGCCAGATCAAACGGGTTTGCGTCCGGCGATGACTTCCAGCATCGCAGCGCGCCACAAATGGCCCGTTTGAGCAGCGTCCCCGTGCTGCGGCTGTCTCTATGCGGTCCTGCCGATGCGCCGTGCGCCTCCCCCCGGCGGCGGATGCATCACAGTTCAGGACCGGCCTGCACCCGGCACAGCAGCGAGCGAGACGCGGCCACCCCATCCCCCCCGAACGGTGGCCGCGTCTCCACCCGCATGCTTCGATAGCGCCTGCGTCAGACCTGTTCCTCGGCCAATGCCCGCAACTCGGTCTTGAGCAATTTGCCGATATGGCTGCGCGGCATTTCATTAATCGCATGAAGCGCAGACAGGCGCTGTGTCTTGCCCAGCCGCGCGTTGACGGCGGCCATGATCGCCGCCGGCTCGCGCGCGCCTTGGCGTAGCACGGCAAAGCCAACCGGGGTTTCGCCCCATTGCCGCGAGGGGACGCCAACCACTGCGGCCTCGGCAACATCTTCCTCGCGCATCAATTCGGCTTCGAGATCGCTGGGGTAAATGTTGAACCCACCCGAAATGATCATGTCCTTGGCGCGCCCGACGAGTTCGACAAAGCCGTCTGCATCGACTCGCCCGATATCGCCCATTCGCATCCACACGCCGCCATCCGGGTCGATCCACTGCGCCTCTGCCGTCTTGTCCGGGCGATTCTTGTAACCCATCATCATCGTATGCGAGCGCCCGACGAGATTGCCCGGGGTGCCCGGCGGCACTTCCGTGTCGCTATCGTCCAGCACCTTGACCTCGCTGCCCGGCGCGGGGCGGCCAACCGTGTGGAGCTTGTCGGGGAATTCATGCGCGGCGAGCAGGCACACCACGCCGCCTTCGGTCATCGAGTAAATCTCCACCAATCCGCCCGGCATGCGGCGCAGCACTTCGCGTTTCAATTCGGCTGAAAACGGCGCAGAGGTGCAATATTTCATCGCCAGCGACGACAGATCGTGATCGTCAAGCCCGGGTTGATCCATCAACCGCTGATATTGCACCGGAACCAGCATGACCACCGTCGCCTTGTCACCCGCCGCATGATCCAGCCAGCGCGCGCAATCGAACTTGCCCATGATCCGCACCGTGCCCCCGGCCAGCAAGGGCGCGAGGAAAGCCACCATCGTAGTGTTGGAATAAAGCGAGGTCGAAGCGAGCGAGCGCACCTCCAGCCCGCTGGCAAGATAGGACAGCGCGGTCGCGCCAAATTGCCGCCAGCGCATCTGGTGCGAATGGACGATCCCCTTGGGAATGCCGGTGGTGCCCGATGAATAGATGATGTTGAATGGATCGCCCGGTGCTGGGTCGGTATCAGGCGCACGGCTACCAGGAGGCGCCATCCAGCTGGCAATTTCCTCCGGCGGGACATGGATCATATTCGCCATGAAATCGGAGCCAAGTTCGGCGGCCTTTCCGGCATCGATGAACAGGTGCCGCGCGCCCGAATCCTGCGCCATTCCAGTCAGCTGATCTGGTGTGGCGCTGGTGGTCAGCGGGGCCGCCACCCCGCCTGCACGCATCGCGGCGAGGAACACCAGCGCATAAGAGACTGTGCTGGTGCCAAGGATCGCCACCGACTGCCCGCGTTCCAGCCCTGTTTCGATCATCCGCATTGCCAGCCGATCGATCCGTTCGACCAATTCGGCCCAGCTGCAGCTTTCATGATCGTCGATCAAGGCCGGCTTGTCCGGCTGCGCGCGCGCCCAATCGCGCAGGATCGCGGGATAGGAACCAAAGGATTCGGAAAGCCGCTGGCTCATGATCTCGATTGTGTCTGGTGTCGTCATGAGGCGGGGTTTAGCCCAGCCAGCGGATCGGGCAAGCCGGTCAAGCGATGCGCTTGTGGTGATTTGTTTACGCTTGCCCGCGAAACTGCAACAGCGGCATTGATTGGCCCGCAGGGCGAGGCCGCGTGGGAGAGCGCATGATGCGACAGCAGAAATATCATACGAGCCGGGCGCTGGCGGCCATGCTGGCCTGCGCAGCGTTGAGCGGTGCGGCACTGGCTCAGGACAAAGCTCCACCCCAAGACGCGCCCGAAGACGGCGAGCGCATCGAAATTCCGCGCGATATGACTCCCGACGGCGTCTCGCGGCTGTTGAACGGTGGGGCCGCATCGCCGGCTCCCGCCGACCCTTCCTCCCCCAACCCCGCAGAACCGCAAACGCGGGCACGCAGCCTGCCATCCGTGCTCGCCATTCTGGCGCATCCCGATGACGAAATCACCATCGCCCCGGTGCTGGCCCGAATGGCGCGCGAAGGCGGCGAGGTCACCGTGGTGTTCGGCACCAGCGGCGATCAGGGGCCGGGCGTGAGCGCCTTGGAGCCCGGGGCCGAGCTCGCCGCGCTGCGCGAAGACGAAGCGCGCTGCGCCGCTTTTGCCATGGGCCTGCCTGAACCGATTTTCTGGCGGCTGGGTGATGGGGCGCTGGCGACCATGGCGCGCGCTCCTGATAGCGCCGCAAAGGGTATGGCCGAACGCATCACCGCGCTCATCGCGCTGCAAGACCCGCAAATCGTCATCAGCTGGGGGCCGGATGGCGGATATGGTCATGCCGATCACCGCATGGTCAGCAATGTCGTCACCGAAATCGTGCAGGCGATGGGCGCAGCGCGGCCCGATCTGCTGTACACCGCCATTCCCGCTGCGGGCGCAGATGAGGCGCGGCCCGATCTGCCGGGGTTCGAAGGCTGGGCAACGCTTGACCCAGCGCTGATCACCGATCGCATCCGCTATGATCTGATCGATCTGGAAGCGACCCGGAGCGCCGTCGATTGCTATCAAAGCCAGTTCGACGAGACCGCGCGAGCGGTTTTGCCGGACCTGCTCGACCGCAATCTGTGGCAGGGAACGGTGTATTTCCGGCTGGCATTTCCTCCGCGACCCTGAGCCCGGATTTCGCCGGGTTCCGCTGCGGTGGAAAAGCCGCAAGGGATCGCCGTGAAAGCTTGGGAAATGGGTCCCCTGCGCCTATATATTGCGCATGGATGACAATAACCTGCCCCCCGGCGACACCCCCGCAAATTCCCCTGCCAACACCCCACCCGAAAAAGTGCGCCAGATGGGCGAATACGGCGCCGATTCGATCAAGGTTCTCAAGGGCCTGGATGCCGTGCGCAAACGCCCCGGCATGTATATCGGCGACACCGATGACGGGTCCGGCCTCCACCACATGGTGTTCGAGGTTTCAGACAATGCCATCGATGAGGCGCTGGCCGGGCATTGCGATCTGGTTCTGATCGAACTCAATCCCGATGGCAGCGTCTCGGTCGAAGACAATGGCCGCGGCATCCCGGTTGGCATGCATACGGGCGAAGGCGTCTCCGCAGCCGAGGTCATCATGACCCAGCTGCACGCGGGGGGTAAGTTTGAAAACACCTCCGACGACAACGCCTACAAGGTTTCAGGCGGCCTCCACGGCGTCGGCGTGTCGGTGGTCAATGCGCTGTCCGAATGGCTGGAACTGGTCATCTGGCGCGACGGCAAGGAACATTGGATGCGGTTTGAACACGGCGATGCCGTCTGCCCGCTAAAGATCACCGGCGATGCACCAAAGGTCGATCAGAACCCCGATGACAACGGCTTCAAAAAGGGGACTCGCGTCACCTTCAGCGCGTCTCACGACACGTTCAAGAACGTCACGGAATTTGATTTCGACAAACTTGAACACCGTTACCGCGAATTGGCCTTCCTTAATTCCGGGGTGCGCATCTTGCTGCGCGACAAGCGGCACGAGGACGTGCGCGAACACGATCTGTTTTACGAAGGTGGAATCGCCGCTTTCGTCAAATATCTCGACCGCAACAAGGTGGCGCTGATCTCTGAACCGATTTCAGTGTCGGCGGAAAAGGATGGCATTGCCATCGACGTCGCGCTGGAATGGAACGATTCCTATTATGAAAACGTCCTCGCCTTCACCAACAACATCCCGCAGCGCGACGGCGGCACACATCTGGCGGCATTCCGCGCGGCGTTGACCCGGACGCTCAACAATTACGCCGACCGTTCAGGCCTTTTGAAGAAGGAAAAGGTCACGCTGTCGGGCGAAGATATGCGCGAAGGGCTGACCGCGATTGTCAGCGTCAAATTGCCCGATCCCAAATTTTCATCGCAGACCAAGGACAAATTGGTGTCGTCCGAAGTCCGCCAGCCGCTCGAATCGCTGATGGGCGAAAAAATGAACGAATGGCTGGAAGAAAATCCCGGCGATGCAAAATCGATCGTTCAGAAAATCATTGATGCCGCAGCTGCGCGCGAGGCGGCCAAACGCGCCCGCGAAATGAGCCGCAAGGGCGCGATGAGCGTCGCTTCGCTGCCCGGCAAGCTGTCTGACTGCCGCGAACGCGACGCGACCAAGGCTGAAATCTTTCTCGTCGAGGGCGATTCGGCAGGCGGCTCGGCCAAAGGCGGGCGTGACAGCCAGTATCAGGCGATCTTGCCGCTGAAAGGCAAGATCCTCAATGTCGAACGCGCGCGGTTTGACCGGATCATCTCATCGAAGGAAGTCGGCACGCTGATTCAGGCGATGGGCACCGGCATTCGTGATGAATTCGACATTGAAAAACTGCGCTATCACAAGATCGTGATCATGACCGACGCCGATGTTGACGGCGCGCATATCCGCACTTTGCTGCTCACCTTTTTCCATCGGCAATTGCCCGAAATCGTCAAGGCCGGGCATCTTTTCATTGCGCAGCCGCCGCTGTTCAAGGTCGCCAAGGGGCGCAGCGAGGTTTATCTCAAGGATCAGGCCGCGCTCGACCGCTATCTGGTCGATAGCGGGCTGCAAGGGCGGATGATCGAAAGCGCGGGCGGTGCGCGAGCTGGTGATGATCTGCGCGGCCTGGTGGATCAGGCCCTGCGGCTGAAAAACCTCATGGCGTTTGTCCCGCGCCGCTATGATCCGGCGCTGATCGAACAGATGGCACTGACCGGGGCGCTCGATCCTTCGCTGAGCGATGCCGAGCGCGGCGCGGCGCTTACCCGCACCGCGCAGCGGCTGGAAGCGGGCGATCACGACGCGACATGGACCGCATCGGTGCTTGACAGCGGCAATGTACGGTTCGAGCGCAAATGGCGCGGCGTGACCGATGTCCATGAAATCGAAGGCCGTTTCCTCACCAGCACCGAAGCAATCAAATTGCACAGCCTCGCAGGGGCGCAGGCCGACGCCTATGACAATCCGGTCTGGCTCGTCAAAGCAGGCGATGTGGCGGACAATATCCCCGCCACGGCGGACGATCAGGACGCCGGTTCAGATACGGGCGGCCCCGACGCAGACGGTCCCGAAAGTGACGAAGGAGGGCCAGCCGCCGCCGTCGGCGAAGATGCCATCTCCCGTCCCAGCCAGTTGCTCGCCGCCGTCATGGCCGCCGGGCGCAAGGGCCTTTCGATCAGCCGTTACAAGGGGCTGGGCGAAATGAACCCTGAACAATTGTGGGAGACCACGCTCGATCCCGAAAACCGCATCCTGTTGCAGGTTAAGGTCGAAGACGCCGACGTCACCGATGAAATTTTCACCCGGTTGATGGGCGACGTGGTCGAACCTCGGCGGGAATTCATTCAGAACAATGCGTTGAACGTGGCCAACCTCGACGTGTGAGCGGGATTCTGCCCGTCGCTGCAATGGTTGCCGTCCTGCTGGGCGCCTTGTGGTTGGTTTTTGTCGGCGCAGTGTGCGGTATTGCCCCGCAGCGCGCGCAGCGCGGGCTGGCACAAATGGGGGCAAACTGGCAGGTCCAACTGGGCGAGCACATTCCCCGCGCAATTGTAGGTGCGGCGATGATCGTGCACGCAGCCGAATCCGCCGCGCCGCAGTTGTTCACCATCGGCGGATATTTCCTTGTCGCCAGTTCGGCCCTGATCCTGATCCTGCCAAGACGCTGGCACCATGACTATGCCAGTTGGTGGGCGGCGCGCATCCCGTTACTGGCCTACCGTCTGCTGGCAATCCCAGTGATCGCCGCAGGGGTCTTGCTGGCGCTTGCGACTTTGTCGCTATCGATGCCGGGTATCTCTTGATGTTTGTGCAATAAGACCCGACATCTTCCTGCATGTCGCCGTCCGAACCCAACGAATCCAGCGCGCTCGAACACTGGAGCTTCCTGCTGCTGCTGGCGGTGGTGTCTTTCCTGTTCGTGTGGGTGGCGTGGCCCTTTGCCTCGCCTCTGCTGTGGTCGGCGCTGGCCGCGATCATGTTTCAACCGCTGTACAAATGGTCGCTCAGGAAAACACGCGGGCGGCGCAATCTGGCCGCTTCACTCTCACTGCTGATTATCTTTGTCGCGGTGCTGCTGCCCGCGTTATGGATCGGCTCGATCGTCGTCAATGAGACTTTGGGACTGGTCAACACACTGCGCGAAGAACCGGTTGATCTGGCCGCCTGGTTTGATCAGGCTTTCGCCATGCTGCCCGCCACGGTGCAGAATTTTATCGAAGCCAATGGCTGGACCGATGTCTCCAAACTGCAGGATCAGCTCCAAAGCGTGCTAGGTACCAGTGCCGGGATGATCGCCAGCCAGGCGGTTTCCATCGGCAGCGGGGCCTTGGGATTTGTTCTGAGCTTTACCCTCGGTCTTTACGTTCTGTTTTTCCTGCTGCGCGACGGTTCGCGGATTGGCGAGACTATCCTGCTGTCAGCCCCGATCGAACGCGCCATCGCCGACCGGCTGGCGCAAAGGTTCCTCGGTATTGTCCGCGCGGTGATTAAGGGCTCAGGCGTCGTCGGACTGGTCCAGGGCACGCTGGGCGCGATTACGATGATGATTGCGGGCGTGCCCTCGGCCTTGCTGCTGGGCGTGCTGATGGCGATCCTTGCGCTCATCCCGGCGGTCGGCACGGCGCTGGTCTGGGCCCCGGTGGGCATCTGGTTGCTGGTAACCGGAGAGGTCTGGCAGGGGGTGTTTGTGCTGGGATCGGGGTTTGTCATCATCAGTTCGGCCGACAATGTGCTGCGTCCGATTCTGGTAGGACGCGACACCGGAATTCCTGACTGGATCATCCTAGTCACTACCCTTGGCGGACTATCGATTGCAGGGTTTTCCGGAATCGTGCTCGGACCGCTGGTCGCGGGACTGTTTCTGGCCAGCTGGTCGATCCTGCAGGAGCAGCGCGCCGAGGATGAGGAGGCAGCCAAGCGTTACCGGACCCGCGTTGACCCAGACGGCAAGGTGCGCGAGTCGGAAGATGGCGCCGCCGATACGCAGGAAACCTGAGTGATGCGGTCGATGGTCGAACCCGGCAGTCAAGCAGAGCAGGTCGGACGGCTGATCCTCGCGGGCTTTGTTGTGGTGGCGCTGCCATCGCTGCCGCTGGGCGCCTACCTCATCTATCCCTTCGCCATCCTCACCACCTGGTTTCACGAAATGGGCCATGGCTTGACGGCCTTGTTGGTGGGCCAGCAATTCGAACAGCTGATGATCTATGCCGATGGATCGGGCGTGGCCAACAGCCTGGTGGCAAACGACGCATCGCCATTCACCCGCGCGGCGATTGCTGCGGGCGGGCCGCTTGCCCCCAGTCTGGTCGGCGCAGCGCTGATCCTGGCCAGCGCGCATCAGCGATTGTGGCGTCCGGCGCTGTGGATCATGGCGATTGCAATCTTTGCCTCGGTCATCGTCTACGTCCGCTCACCGGTCGGCTATGCGGTGCTGCCTGTGACCGCGGCATTTCTGGCGGTGATTGCATGGAAGGCGCCCGTCGGTGCGGCGCGCTTCACCCTGCAATTCCTGGGCGTGCTGGGCGCGATGAGCATGCTGCGCGATTTCAATTACTTGTTCACTGAACAGGCGGTGATTGGCGGCCAGAATATGCTGTCTGACACCGGCCAGATCGAAGCTGCGCTGTTCTTGCCGCATTGGTTCTGGGCCGCGATCATTCTGGCCCTATCAGCGGGCATGATCGGGGCCAGCCTCAAATATGCGCTGTCGGACCAGCGCCGCCTGCCGCCAGCACGCAAATTGCCCGCCAATGTCCTGCAATTCAAACGCGCACCCGGCGACAAGAACCGGCGCTAGAGATGCACTATGGTTGAACCCTTATCCGAATTGGATATGCGGCGGCTCGCCGACCGGCTGGCGATTGACGAAGTGTTCGCGCGCTATTGCCGGGGGATAGACCGCTGCGACCCCGACGAATTGGCGCGGGTGTTCACCAAAGATGCGCGGATCGATTACGGCGACGGGCCAAAGCCGCGGGATGAAACCATCACTGGCCTGATGGCGGGCCTCAGCGCGATGCGCCTGACCCAGCACAATATCGGCAATGTCATTTGCGAAATTGCGGGTCAGCGCGCCCGCGCCGAAACCTATTGCGTGGCACTCCACATCCTGCCCGGAAATGAACCAAGCGGGGGTTCGGGCGAGATCGAAATGGTGGTTGGCGGGCGCTATCTCGACACGTTGGAAAAGCGCACGGGCAAATGGCGCATTGCCGAACGGCTGTATGTCATGGATTGGAACCGTCAGGGGCCTGCGACCATGAACGAGGTGGGCGGGCTTTACGATACGCTGGCACGGCGAGGATCACGCGCACCCGATGATCCATCCTGTGCGTGGTGGGCAAAGGCGCTTTAGGAAGCCACCCGAATCGTGTTGACCCCGCGCGCCTGACTGCCGGTTTCGCCAGACAGTCCGATGAAGATCGTGTCGACGATCCGCGCCAGCTTATCCTCGGACAGCTTGTCCCCAAGATATATCAGCGCATCGGGAAGCGTGTAATTCGACACCATCTGATTGATCAGCGACAGCGCCTCGTCAATCTCAAGCCCGGCGAAGAACCCGTCGGCCTGCGCCTCAACAATGATTTCGCACAGGTAATGGTCGGCCAGATCAACGTAGGATCGTACCCTTTCGAAATTGGCCGCGCCCATTTCGCACAGCAATGCAAAGTTTTCCGGATCACCGCGAAAACGATCATACGAAATGACGAAACGCCGCCTGAAGAATTCATACATCTTGCGGGTGGGCGGAAGATCGGTGCCCAGCACTTGCTCCATCACTTCCATATGCGGAGTGAACCAGATCGCCGCCACTGCATCGAACAGATCGTCATAGTCAGGAAACAGCTGTTCAAACCGGCTGCGCGACAATCCGCTTTCGGTCAGCGCAACGGCATGGGAAATTTCGGTGCCGCGCTCTTTGACGAGATCGAGCACCAGTCGCGCAACCCGTTCGCGCTCGGCCTGCCGTGCTTCTTCGCTCAATGCCATGGTCTGCCTGCCCTCTACAATTCGCCCATAGATAGGGTCCGGATCGAGCGGCTTAAAGACATATCTTGCAAAATTTGTGCGGCGCAATAGCGCAAGGCTCAGATATCGGTGCGGCCTTCAATAATGGCCTTGGCCTGCGCCTCCAGCACCTTGAAGCGCTCGTAATCGGGCAGCTTTGCGCGGAACCATTCGGCGAGTTTGAGCAAATCCTCGCCGTAATTGCCGGTCGGGAACAGCGGTTCACCAAAGCCGATAATCATCCGTTCATTATCGGCATAGGCCGGAACGATCGGCACGCCTGCCGCCTGCGCGATGTTGTAAAATCCCGATTTCCACTTGCCGTCCGACTTGCGCGTGCCTTCGCAGGCGATCACGAGAGCGAGTTCTTCGCGCCGCTCAAATTCGGCCTTCATCTGCTCGACCGTGTTGGCCTTTCTCGTGCGGTCAACCGGGATGCCGCCCATGTCGAGCATGAAGTTGCGCATCATGCCCTGAAACAAAGTGTGCTTGCCCATGAAATTGGGCTGCACGCGCTCCTCATGCGTGGCCCCTGCAAAGAACACGAAATCCCAATTCGAAGTGTGCGGCGCACCAGCGATCACATATTTCTTGAGATGCTTGGGCAAACCACCATCGATTTTCCAGCCCTTCCATTTGTACAGGAACAGGATGATCCGCTTCACCAACCGCGACAGCAGCGTGGGCGTGCGGGTTTCGTTGTGTTTCAATGTTTTTGGCCCCTCTCTTACCTGCGTGTCTGCCCGCAATGGGAGGAGTTACGCAAGGGAAAGTGTGAGGGTTTCAGTCGGTCGTTGAACCGGAGATCACGAACATGCTATGGTCATCGAGCTTGAAGATCGTGAAGAGGAACACGCCCCACCATTCCATTCCCGCCTCGAACAGAGGATGAACCCTGGTCAGGTCGCCGCGGCTCCAGTCGAAGATCTCAATCCGTTCACCCCGGCCAAGAAGCAGTTCTGTCGATGCCTTGAACAGCCGCTGTATCTTGGCCGACGGCCCCTCCAGACTGTAGGGCGGGCATGAAAAGGCATAGGCATATTGACCGGGCTCCTCGCAATCGGGTGTGGCTCCACCCCAGCTCCGGAACGGGGCCTCCCCAAGCTTGTCGTAACGGATGTCGCTGACCTGCCCAAGACCTTCGACCTCGCCTGATCCGCGCTTGATTAGCATCAGATCGCGCGGATCGCACCATTCGCCCAGAAAGGCCTCGCGCGTGAGATTGCATTGGTTGAGCGATTGCAAGGCTGCAACCGCATCGGCAGGCAGGTGCCATTCGCGCGGGCTCTCGGCCCCCGACAAGTGCGCATCGATGGCCAAGAGCCGGGAAAGCCGATCCGGTCCTGCGCCCGCAAAAAATGAATAGTCGAGCGCGACCCCGATGCCTGCGAGTTCGAAAAAGATTGGGGGGCTGGGGGCTCGATACATCACATCCGGAAAACCCCAAACGCAGGCCGTTCCGCAATCGGCGCCTCAAGACACGCCGCAAGCGCAAGCCCCAGCACGTCGCGGGTCTGCACCGGGTCCACCACGCCATCGTCCCACAGGCGGGCGGTGGCGTAATAGGGGTTGCCTTCGTCCTCGTATTTCTGGCGGATCGGGGCCTTGAAGGCCTCGGCCTGCTCCGGCGTCCAGCTGTCCGCGTCGCGGTGGACGGTGGCCAGCACGCTCGCGGCCTGCTCCCCGCCCATCACCGAGATGCGCGCATTGGGCCAGGTGAACAGGAAGCGCGGCGAGTACGCCCGCCCGCACATGCCGTAATTGCCCGCGCCAAAGCTACCGCCGATCACCACGGTCACCTTGGGCACGGTCGCGGTGGCGACTGCGGTGACGAGCTTTGCGCCGTGTTTGGCGATGCCCTCCGCCTCATATTTCCCGCCGACCATGAAGCCCGAGATGTTCTGGAGGAACAACAGCGGGATGCGGCGCTGGCACGCCAGTTCGATGAAATGCGCGCCCTTCTGCGCGCTCTCCGAAAACAGCACGCCATTGTTGGCTAGGATCGCGACCGGCATCCCCCAGATATGCGCGAACCCGCACACCAGCGTGCTGCCGTAATGCGCCTTGAACTCGTGAAACTCGCTGCCGTCGACCAGCCGCGCGATCACTTCCTTGACGTCATAGGGCGCGCGCACATCATCGGGGATGAGGGCATAGAGATCATCCGCGTCGTATTTCGGACTGCGAACCCCCGCGAAGGCGGGGGTCTCCTTGCCGAGCAAGGCCCCCGCCTGCGCGGGGGCGCACGGAGAGCCGAGGTGCGAGACGATATCACGCACGATGGTGAGGGCATGCTCGTCGTTCTCTGCCAAGTGATCGACCACGCCCGACTTCTTGGCGTGCAAGTCACCGCCGCCGAGGTCCTCGGCGCTGATCTCCTCGCCCGTCGCGGCCTTCACCAACGGGGGCCCAGCCAGAAAAATCGTACCCTGATTGCGCACGATCACGCTCTCGTCCGACATGGCGGGCACATAGGCACCGCCCGCGGTGCAGCTCCCCATCACGCAGGCGATCTGCGGGATGCCGAGCGCGGACATATTGGCCTGATTGAAGAAGATCCGCCCGAAGTGATCGCGGTCCGGAAACACCTCGGCCTGATGCGGCAGGTTCGCTCCGCCGCTGTCGACGAGGTAGATGCACGGCAGGCGGTTTTCCTGCGCGATCTCCTGCGCGCGCAGATGCTTTTTGACCGTCATCGGGTAATAGGTGCCGCCCTTCACGGTCGCATCATTGCATACGATCATGCACTGGCGACCCGACACGCGCCCCACCCCGCAGATCAGCGAAGCGCCATTGACGTCGCCTTCGTACATGCCGTTGGCGGCGAGCTGGCCGATTTCGAGGAAGGGCGAACCCGGATCGAGCAGCCGCTCCACCCTTTCTCGCGGCAGCAGCTTCCCGCGCGAGACATGCCGCTCGCGATGCTTCTCCGGCCCGCCCAGCGCGGCTTCGGCGACAGCGGCACGAAGCTGCTGCGCCAGCGCGTGATTATGTGCGTATCGGGCCTTTGCCTCGGGGCTTTCGCGGTCGAGTTTGGTGGTGAGGGTGGGGGCGGTCACGCGCAATCCTCCCCGGCACGGGGAGGGGGACCGTCCGCCGGACGGTGGAGGGGCACCCCAAGTTGCTCAATCCGTTCATCACAAATCACGACAATTCGCCTCACCACTGACTCCAAATTCTCAAGCACCCGCTGCGCCGGGATGCGCGTGGTGGCAATCCCCTGTGAACGCAGCCACGCCGATCGCGCGCGATCCCGCTCCGCGACCGTCGCATTGTCATGCGCCCAGCCGTCAACCTCGATATCGAGCCGCGCCTTGGCGCAATAGAAATCGAGCACATAGTCCCCCGCCGGGTGCTGCCGCCGGAACTTGTGGCCGCCGGGGCGCTTGCGCAATTCGTGCCAGAGTACGGCTTCCGGCAGCGACATCTCGCCGCGCAATTTGCGGGCGCGTTTGACTGTGTCGCGGGGGCCATTGATCATGGCGCGTGCCCCTCCACCACCCTGCGGGTGGTCCCCCTCCCCCGCTGGGGGAGGATCGAGGCCGCGCGTTCCCTCACCGTTTGCGCACAAACTCGGCCCGCAGCACCAGCCCCTTGATGCCGGGATATTTGCAGTCGATCTCCTGCGCGTCGCCGGTCAGGCGGATCGACTTGATGAGGGTGCCCTGCTTCAGCGTCTGTCCCGCACCTTTGACCTCGAGATCCTTGATCAGCGTCACCGCATCGCCATCGGCCAGCAGATTGCCGACCGCGTCGCGGACTTCGACGATGTCTTCTGCTGCCTGCCGCGCGGCGAATTCGCTGGCGGGCATCCATTCGCCCGATGCTTCGTCATAGACGTAATCTTCGTCGCTCATCGTGCGGCTCCAGTCAGCCTCGCATCGGGCTCAATCGAAAGAACGGGTGCAGTCATTGTTTCTCTTGCCTCTTCTTGCCCCGCCAATGCTCCCATGCGGTGAAAAACACAAACGCGGCAAAGACGCTTTGCAGGGCAAGGCTGAAATAGAATTCCTCATAACCCGCGATAAAGGCGGTGTAGCCGTTCACCAGCACATTGGACGCCATGATGGCGACGCCCAGCCACACGCCCCACCGCTCTCGCACCCAGATCAGCACGGCGGCGAGCGGATCGAGGAACGTCAGACTGGTCCAGTAGATGTTCCACGGCAGCGGACGGAAATCATAGGGCAGCCAGCCGCCGTGATAGAGATCGAGCGAATGCGTGATCGTCCCGATCAGAAACCCGACAGTCCAGATGATCCGGGCGATGGTGGGCATCTCAGAAATCTTCTGGCCATTCGAGATTGTTGCTGTCAGTCCATGCTAGACTGGCGGGGGCAACCACCGGGCAATTCAGGAATTCGGCGATTGCCCGCAAGGCTTCTTCTCCGCTGACAAGGCTACTTGCCGGGACGGTCGCTCCTGCATCGCTTTCCAGCCAGCCCTCCGCCTGCTCCCTGCCTTGCGAATACCACATGGAATTCGCCATTGGCTGCTGCTGGCTGTAAATATCAAAGGCCAGCGAAAAGCCGTACGCGCCAGCGGCCTCGACCATCAGCGTGCGGCGCTCACCGCCATCGTCTGCAAATTGGAGCGTGCCGTAATCGCCCGGCTGCAATTCCCGGCATGACCCGGCGTCAATCGCCTCACGAAGCGCGACTGGATCGATCGGCCTGCCGCCGAGCAGCAAGGTCGAATGGAAACCGCTCAACCGGCAGCCCCGATCAACTCGCGCCCGATCAGCATCCGCCTGATCTCGTTCGTCCCCGCGCCGATGTCGAGCAACTTCGCATCCCGCATATACCGCTCAACCGGCCAGTCGGTGGTGTAGCCCGCGCCGCCCAGCGCCTGCACGCTTTCCGCCGCGACCTTGAAGGCGTTCTCGGACGCCAGCAGGATCACCCCCGCCGCATCGAAGCGCGTCGTCTGCCCGGCGTCGCACGCCTTGGCGACCGCATAGGTGTAGGCGCGCGCGGATTGCAGAGCGACATACATGTCGGCGACCTTGGCCTGCATCAGCTGGAAGCTCCCGATGGCTTTGCCGAACTGCTTGCGCTCGCGCAGATAGGGGATCACTGTGTCAAGGCACGCCTGCATGATGCCGAGCTGCAACCCGGCGAGCACCACGCGCTCGTAATCCAGCCCGCTCATCAGCACGCCGACGCCGCCGTTGAGCGGGCCCATGATGCGGTCTTCGGGTATGAAGCAGTCCGAAAACACCAGCTCGGCGGTGGGCGAGCCCTTCATGCCGACCTTCGAAATCTTCTGGCCGATGGCAAAGCCCTCGTCGCCCTTCTCGATCAGGAAGGCGGTAATCCCCCGCGATCCGGCGTGTCCGTCGGTCTTGGCATAGACCACCAGCGTATCGGCTTCGGGCGCGTTGGTGATCCAGAACTTGGTGCCGTTGAGGACGTATCCGCCCTGAACCGCCTCGGCCTTCAGCTTCATCGAGACCACGTCCGACCCCGCGCCCGCTTCCGACATGGCGAGGCTGCCGACATGCTCGCCGCTGATCAGCTTGGGGAGATACTTCGCCTTTTGCTCATCATCCCCCCAGCGACGGATCTGGTTGAGGCAGAGGTTTGAATGCGCGCCGTAGGACAGGCCCACAGAAGCGCTGGCCCGGCTGACTTCCTCGACCGCGATCACATGTTCGAGATAGCCGAGCCCCAGCCCGCCCCATTCCTCTTCGACCGTGATGCCATGCAGGCCCAATGCGCCCATCGGCTCCCACAGCTCGCGCGGGAAGCGGTCTTCGCGGTCGGTGCGTTCGGCCAAGGGCGCGATCTGCTCGTCGGCAAAGCGCGCGGTGGTGTCGCGGATCATCTCGGCGGCTTCGCCAAGGTGGAAATCGAAATCGGGGGTTGCTCGCATCGGTATCTTTCGCTGTCGAAACGGAGCCGAAAGGGCTTTGGCTCCGATTGCAATCAAGGCTCTGCCTTTCGCCTTAGCAATCCGGTCGCAGAACGCCAATGTTACAACAGCCCGAAAGGCTTGCACCTGAGCGATGTTGATACCGGGCAATGTTGCTGGCAAAGGTTGATGGGGCCAAGGGGGATCGAAGGATGAACACATCCCCAAAAGCACTCGCCCAATCAGGCAGGAGCGACAAGCTGAGCGTAACAGAACCCGCCTTATGGCCGCCGGGAAAGGCTCCCGCTGAGGAATTCTGCGGTGAGGATAAGCGGCTTCGAGTGCTCGCCAGCTTTGATGCAGGCGCGCTTTCGGGTGATGCGGAGCTTGCCCGCATCACTCGCTTTGCCGCGCAATTGTGCAATGCCAGCAGCGCCGCAGTCAGCCTGGTCGAAGCCGAAAGCCAGCGCTTTATCGCGGGCGCTGGCCTGACGCAGGATGAAACGCCGCGCACCACCAGCCTATGCGCGCACACCATGCTGGGGTCCGATCTGCTGGAGGTGCTCGATGCGTCCGGCGATGCGCGCTTTGCCAATTTCGAATTGGTGCGCGGGGCAGCCGGTCTGCGCTATTACGCGGGCGCGCCGCTGATCTCTGCCGAAGGGGCGCCGCTGGGGGCCTTGTGTGTGACCGACACCGCGCCGCGCAGCGCTCCGCTTTCAACGCTCCAACGCGAAGGATTGATGGTTCTGGCAGAGGCTGTCATGCGCCGCCTGCACTCGCACCGCGAGGCCAACGCAGCGGGTATGGAGCTCAAGAAGAGCGCTGAGCAGCTGCAATTCATGCTCAACAGCGTTCCCGATATCGCCTGGTCCGCTGCCGCCGGGCCGAAATTCGACTATTTCAACGCGCGATTTACCGAAGTCACAGGATTGCCGCCGCGCCAAAGCATCGATGACTGGCGCGACGTGATCCACCCGGATGATTTCGAAGCCTCGCTGGTAAAATTGCGGCAGGCGATGAGCACGGCAACGTTCTTTGACGATGAATGGCGATTGAAGCAGGCCGATGGCAGTTATCGCTGGGTGATTTCACGCGCCGTGCCTTCCAGCGATGATCCGCAGACAGCCCGCTGGTTCGGGACGCTGACCGATATTCATGACCGGCACATGATCGCGGAAGAACGCGAATTGCTGGCAGGGGAGTTGGTGCACCGGATCAAGAACATCTTTGCGGTTGTCACGGGGTTGGTGACCTTGCATGCGCGCGGCGATCCGGCGCTGAAAGATTTCGCCGACACGCTTTCTGAAAATATCAGAGCACTGTCGCGGGCGCAGGAATTTGCCTTACGGGCAGGAGGGCGAGCGGGGAGGCGAGCCGGAGGGCAGGCTGGCGGGCATGACCAACAGACCCTGAAGGACTTGCTGGAAGTGCTGATGGCCCCTTACGGAGTGCCTGGCAAAAGCGCGATAGCCATCAGCGGAGCCGAGGTTGCCACTGGCCCGCGTTCGGCGACGCCGCTGGCGCTGGTGTTCCATGAACTGGCGACGAACTCGGCCAAATATGGCGCGCTAAGCGTGGCGCAAGGCAGGCTCTTCATCGACATTCGCCGCGAAGAACAGAATGTGCGGATCATTTGGCGCGAAACTGGCGGTCCCGCTGCTACCGCCCCGCAGGAAGTGGGCTTTGGATCGCGGCTGATGAGGCTGGCGGTCGAAAATCAGCTTGGCGGCACCATTTCTCAGGATTGGCAGAGTGATGGACTGGTGAGCGAGATCATTGTTCCGGCAGAGCGGCTGGAACGGTGAGCAGCGGACCTGATCGTTCCTGCATGCGCACTTGGCGCAGCCCCGTTAGCAATCTAGGCATAAGTCCGAGGGGCTGATCCGATTACCTTGCCAACACCAAATGAAACTGCCGCCAGCACCGTGCTGAATTTTGAAGCCGCTGAGCGCATTTATGGCGACGTGGTGGCAGTCGGCGGGGTCACCTGCGCGATTGCCGCGCGCAGCTTTGTCGCGCTGGTGGGATCATCGGGTTCGGGCAAATCGACCTTGCTCAAAATGGTCAACACTCTGGTCACCCCCAGCGGCGGGCGGGTGCTGTTCGGCGGTGAGGATGTAACCACGCTCAAACAATCGCAATTGCGCCGCCGGGTCGGCTATGTGTTTCAGGGCATCGGTCTGTTTCCGCATTTCAGCGTCGGCGAGAACATTGCCATCGGCCCGCGTCTCGCCGGGGAGAAACTGGCGCGCGAACGGATCGCGGAACTGCTGAATCTGGTCGAACTGGACCCGGAGATGGCCACCCGTATGCCCGACGAACTGTCGGGCGGTCAGCGGCAGAGGGTCGGCGTGGCGCGGGCGCTGGCGGGTGATCCCGAATTGCTGATCATGGACGAACCGTTTGGCGCGCTGGACCCGATTACCCGCAATGCATTGGGCGAAAAGGTGCGCGAGTTGCACGAAAAGCTCGGCCTTTCCACAATCATGGTGACGCATGACATGGCAGAGGCGCTGCTGCTGGCAGACCGGGTGCTGGTGATGGATGCGGGCGCGCTGGTTGCCGATAGCACGCCGCGGGGGCTGCTCGCGGGGGAAGGTGGTGCCATCGCGCAAGGGCTGGTCGCGGTCCCGCGTCAGCAAGCGGAACGGCTTGCGGCGATGGAAGCGGGCCGGGCATGAACGGGTTCGGCGACATCCTGATCGGGCTGGGAGACAAACTTGCCGCGCATGTTGTGCTTTCGGCGGCTGCCATTGGACTAGGGATTGCGGTCGCTCTGCCGCTCGCCGTGTGGGCCAGCCGTTCACCGGTGGTCGGGCGGGTCGTGCTGGGCTTTGCCAGTCTGGTGCAGACGATCCCGGCGCTGGCGCTGCTGGCGCTGTTTTTCCCGATCCTGTTGTCGCTTAGGGCGGTGTTCGGCGAAGGCCTGCCAACGCTTGGCTTTCTGCCGGCGCTGCTCGCGCTAGCGCTGTATGCTCTGCTGCCGATCCTCAGGAACGCGGTCACCGCGCAGGCCAACCTCGATCCCGGTGTGCTCGAAGCCGCCGACGGGGTCGGAATGACGAAATGGCAGAAACTCGTGCTGGTCGAAGCGCCGCTCTCAGCGCCGTTTATCATGGCAGGGATCCGCACCGCCAGCGTGTGGACCATCGGCGCGGCCACGCTGGCGACGACCATCGGTCAGCCGAGCCTTGGCGATCCGATCTTTGCCGGGCTGCAAACGCAGAATTGGGCACTGGTGCTTGCCGGGTGCTTTGCCAGTGCAGGTCTGGCGCTGGCGGCGGACAATCTGCTGTGGGTGATCGAACGCGGCCTCGCCCGGCGCTCGCGCTGGCAATATGGCGGCGGCATTGTGGCGGTCGCGCTCGGCATCTGCGCGGCGCTCTTGTTCCAGTATGGCGACGCGGTCTTTGGGAAGGAGCGCAGAGACGGTGACCCCGGCCCCATCGTTATCGCTTCAAAGCAGTTTTCCGAACAATATATCCTTGCACAGTTGATCGGTGCGCAGCTTAAGGCAGCGGGTTATGAGGTCGAGTATCGTGACGGCCTGGGATCGGCGGTGGTGCATAGCGCGGTGGCATCGTCGGCTATCGACATCTCGGTTGATTACACTGGCACGATCTGGACCAATGAACTGGATCGCAGCGACAATCCGGGCCGCGATGTCATGTATGAAACCATCGCGGAATGGGAGCGCGTCAACACCGGCGTGCGTGTGCTGGGGCGGCTGGGGTTCGAAAACGCCTATGCCTTTGCCATGCGCGAGGACCGGGCGGCGGAATTGGGGGTTGCCACGCTCGCAGACCTCGTCCCGGTTGCCCCGCGCTTGACTGTTGGCGGCGATCCCGAGTTTTTTGAACGGCCCGAGTGGATTTCGGTGCGCGACGCCTATGGTATGCAGTTTGGCCAAACCCGCAATTTTGCGCCGACTTTCATGTATAACGCGCTGCGTTCGGGGGAGGCTGATGTGATCAGCGCCTATACGTCAGATGGCCGGATCGCGGCGGACCGGCTGGTGGTGCTGGAGGATCCGCGCGGAGCGCTGCCCAGCTACGACGCCATGCTGATGCTGTCCCCGCGCATTGCCGATGACGAAGGCATTGCCCGCGCGCTTCAGCCGTTGATCGGGGCGATTTCGGTCGAGGCCATGCGCGAGGCGAATTTCGCCGTTGACCGCGAAGGACAAGGCAAGCTCAGCCCAGCCGATGCAGCGGCGCAGCTGGCGGAGAATATAGGCCTTTGATGAAATGATCGGTCCGCAAGGCCAACGGGCCGCCGCGCCTTTTGGCGCGCAAGCGGGGCGAGCCGGATGGCCCGCGCCCGGCGCTTGCGGGCGCAATCATTACCGCGACCGGCGCCACACCTGTGACTGGCAAAACGGGCCAATACAGCCGCGCACCTCGATCGTATTGGCGCTCGTTCGCCGGATGACCGAGCGGTAGCTTTTGCCGGTCTTGGGATCGTATATCCGCCCGCGCCACAAATCCGACTCTTCGCGGAACTGGGTCAGGATCGGCAGGCCGAGCAGCCGCCGCGTCTTGAGATTGGGATCGGGATTGTAGATGTCGCGTTGATCCGCGCCATCGGGCGGCGGCACCAGAAACCGCGCAATCGTGCCGCAAGTGGCATTGCCGCAAGGTCTGATTTCAACGATTGCGTCGCGCTCTGCAGTGATCCAGCGGCCGGTAATCGCCTCTGCCGCATTGGCAGGAGTGGCAATCATCGTCACCGCCGTCAGCATGGCGGCAAGTCCCGTGGCAATGCGTGCGATCATGTGATTCTCCCGTTTGCGGTTCAGATTACATGCCAATCGCCCTGTGCGACACCACCAATCAATCAAACCCGACGCCAATCGGCCAGCGCCGCCCGCAAATGCCCAGCACCTTGAACAACGCGCCCATCTGATTGTCCTGCACCAGCCGATCATATTGCCGTTTGAGTGTGTCGACCTCTTTGGGATTCTTGCGCTGCAACGCCTCATAGCGGACGTCGATTCCCATTTGCCGCAGCCATTCGCCCTGCATTTGCAGACCCATCACATCCGCACCGTTTTTCTCCGCGACGTCTTTCAGCAGCTCAAAATCGACATGCGCCGTCAGGTCGGCCTCGCCCGGATGGCTTAGAACATCGACTTTCTGATGCGCGCGGAGCGCTTGCAGCGTCGATCCGGCGCGCAGTTCGAATGAACCGTAATCAATAATAAGCGCCGCGCCGCCCTGATTTTTCAGCCGCTGTGCAATCTCGCCCATCACCGCGCTGGCCGCCGCGCTGGTTTCGATCATCGTGCCTTGCGATGCGCTTTTCCAGCTTTTGGGGACGATCGAATCCATCGGTGCGGTTCCGGCGACGAACGCCAGATCGTTGCCTTCCAGCCCGATCATGCGTTCGTGCCACCCGTCAGCCGAGCGGACGAGTTGATGGATTGGCAGCGCATCGAAGAATTCATTGGCGACAATCAGCAAAGGGGCATCGTCGGGCAGGGTCGACAGGTCATCATGGTGGACCGCATCGGGGAACTTCTCGCGCTGAATTGCGCGCAGCGCCTCAGAGGTTTCGACAAAGTGGATCTGGGGCGCAAATTCATACCTTGCCGCAGTGCTCAAGGCATCGCTGGTGAGCGTCCCGCGCCCTGGACCCAGCTCGACGTAATGGATGCGTTTGCGCGCGCCCATGCGCACCCACAGATCGGCAAACCACAGGCCGATCAATTCGCCGAACATCTGGCTGACTTCGGGAGCAGTGATGAAATCGCCCTCTTCACCCAGCGGATCGCGGCTGGTGTAATAGCGCGCGTTGCTCTCTGCCATGTAATGCGCGAGGCTGATGGGACCGGTTTCGCGGATCAGGCGGCGGAAAGTCTTGCCAAGATCTCTGGCGGCCAGCGCGGCGGCGGCCTTGGCTTTCTTTTCCGCATCCGCTTTGGCTTTGGCCTCGGTTTCCTGCTTTGCCTTTTTGTCGGCTTCGGCCTTGGTCTTTGCTTCTGCCTGCGCCTGAGCTTTGGCTGCCGCTTCTGCTTCTGCCTTCGCTTTTGCCTTGGCTTGCGCTTCGGCTTCGGCCTTGGCCTTTTTTTCGGCCTCAACTTTTGCTTTGGCTTCAGCCTCGGCCTTCTTTTCAGCCTCAAACTTGGCTTTTGCTGCTTTGGCCGCCTCCTTCGCTTTGGCTTCAGCCTCTGCCTTTAGCTTTGCTTCTGCCGCTGCCTTGGCCTTGGCTTCGGCTTCCTGTCGGGCTTTCGCTTCGGCTGCCTTTCGCGCTCGCGCTGCGGCGGCAGCCTTGGCCTGAGCCTCTGCCTCCGCAGCGGCTGCGGCTTCCAATCGGGCGAGTTCTCTTGCCTTGGCCTCGGCCTGTTCCTTGGCCTGGGCTCTTGCCTTGGCCTTCGCGTCCTCCGCCGCTTTGGCCTCTGCCTGAGCCTTGGCTTCAGCCTCGGCCTCGCGCTTGGCTTGAGCCTTCGCGGCTTGTGCTGCCGCAGCCTCAATCCGCGCCTGCTCTTCAGCCTCGGCTTTGGCAGCAGCCGTCGCGGCGGCATCGGCCATCGACCTTGCGGACGCCTGCCGGACTTCACCATCGAGCGGAATTTCTGTCTCGGTCCCGTCCGCCTCAATCAGGTGCAGCACGCAAGGCCGCGGCACCCGCAGTGTTATGATTCCTAGGCCGCTGGCGACGCCGCGGTGCCGGTCCCCGAGGGTTTCCTGGTCACGGCGTAAATCGTGACAATCAATCCAGTCAATATCAGCGGTATTGTTAGCCATTGGCCCATTGATAGTCCGGTTCGTGCCGCAAAGTCAGCCAATTGTGCGTCAGGTTCGCGGAAAAATTCGTTAACAAATCGCGCGATACCCATGCCCAGCGTGAAAATGCCCACCAGCAGACCGGGACGGTAGCGCGCCCGCGTTTTCCAGAACAACAGCATCAGTATGACCAGCAGCGCGAGCCCTTCGAGCCCCGCCTGATACAGCTGGCTGGGGTGACGCACGATCTCACCCGCCCGCGCATCAGGGAACACCATACCCCATGGGACATCAGTGGCACGGCCCCACAATTCGCCATTGTTGAAATTGGCCAGCCGCCCCAGCAACATGCCCATTGGCACATTGACCGCAATGTAATCGCAGACCCGCAGGAACGACAGTTTGTCGCGTAGCGAAACCCAGCCGATCGCCGCCAGAACGCCCAGCAAACCGCCGTGAAAGCTCATCCCACCATCCCACAGCCGCAGCAATTTCCAGCTGACAAAACCGTCACCCGAAAAATCGGTGAAGGCGCTGGGGATGCCGGTGTCGCCGCCGGTGTAAAACGCCGCATAACCCAGCCGTCCGCCAAGGATCACGCCAAGCGTGCAATAGAAAAACAGATCATCCGCATGCCGCTGAGCCATCGGTGCGCCGGGCGATTTAAGCATCCGGGACAGGTGCCAATAGGCAAACACCACACCAATCAGATAGGCCAGCGAATAATACCTCAGCTGAAACCCGCCAATATCGAACAAATAGGGCCTCAGCCCGAGATCGGACCAATATATCGGATCAACAACGCCGCTGCTTGCGGCAAGTAGTGACAGCACGGCAGGAACCTCTTAGTAAACGTGACAAGCCTGACGGCGCGCGTCACCGGACCCGGCTTCTGGCACAGCGGGGACTTCGGGGGAAGCCTCGCAAATGGCCCGGACATTTAAGAACGGTGCAATTCACGATGCGGCAGCCCGCGCGGTTGCACCGATTGCAAAACGCCCCAAAAGGGGTGCATTGAAGGAGAGAGAACCGCATGCCCACTCAGCTGGACACTGCACTGGAAGCAATCATGGCGCAGCTGACTCAGCCGGGTCAGCCCTTTCATACGACACAGATCGATCAGGGCGGCGTTGCCATGCCCGCCTTTACCGCCGCTCCGCCGACGCTGGCGCATTATTTCGCGCATTTCTGCAACGAACATAAGGACACGCCCTTTATCGTCGATGGCGATGTCCGGCTGACCTTTGGCGAAACTTACGCTGCGGCGGTTTGTGTGGCTGAAGGTCTGGTGACCCGCCACGGCGTGGCCAAGGGCGATAGAATAGGAATTGCAGCGCGCAATTCGGCCAATTGGATGATCGCCTATATGGGCATTGTGATGGCGGGCGGATGCGTGACCTTGCTGAATGGTTTCTGGTCCGGTGATGAACTGGCCTATGGGATCCGGCTCGCCGAATGCAAGCTGGTGCTCGCCGACGAAGGCCGGGCAAAACGGCTCGAAGGAACAGAGCATTCCGCCAAGCTGGTGATGATCGATCACACCGCGCCTGCCGAAGGGCTGGCCGAGGTCTGGGCCGCGCCCGCCGATCAGATGGGCTCCGCCGCGATGCAGTTGCTGGGCCGGCTTGGGCCCGATGATCTGGCGACCATCCTCTACACTTCGGGTTCGACCGGTCAGTCAAAGGGCGCCTATTCCGATCACCTCGGCGTTGTCTCTGGCGTCATGAATTACGTCGCCCAAAGCGCGATGGCCAAACTGCTGTTGGCGAGCCAGGGACAGGATGTCAGCGCGCAGCCCTGCGCGCTGGTCGCGGTGCCGCTGTTCCATGTGACCGGCGAGGTGCCACTGTTCCTGCAATGCTTCGCGATCGCGCGTAAGTTGGTGTTGATGCCCAAATGGGATGCGCGCGAAGCCTTGCGGCTGATGGATCAGGAAAAAGTCACCTATTTCGTTGGCGTCCCGCTGATGAGTTATGAACTGGCGACCCATCCTGATCGCAGCACATTCGACCTGTCATCGTGCAAAAGCTTTGCCGCCGGCGGAGCGCCGCGCCCGCTTGAACATGTGACCAAGATCAAGGAAGCTTTCCCCGGCGGATTCCCGCTGCTTGGTTATGGCCTAACTGAAACCAACGCAGTGGGATGCGGCAATTTCAACGAGAATTACATCGCCAAACCCGGATCGACCGGCAAGGCATCAAAGCCGCTGGTCGAAATCGCCATTCTGGATGATGACGGCAACCATCTGGCGCAAGGCAAGGTGGGCGAAGTTTGCATCCGCACCATCGCCAATTTCCGCGGATATTGGAACAATGAAGAAGCGACGCAAAAGGCCTTTACTGCCGACCGCTTCTTTCGCACGGGCGATCTCGGTTATCTTGACGAAGACGACTATCTCTTCATCGTCGACCGCAAGAAAGACATCATCATTCGCGGCGGGGAGAACATTTCCTGCATTGAGGTCGAAGACGCGATCTACGCGCATGATGACATTGCCGAATGTTCGGTCTTTGGCTTGCCGGACGAACGTATGGGCGAAGTGCCCGCGGCGCTGATCCGGGTGAAGGATGATCGCGGCGCAATGGCACCGGATCAGTTGCGGGAATTCCTGCTGTCGCGGATCGCGCCGTTCAAGGTTCCGCTGGTTGAACATATCTGGGTCACCACGGAGACATTGCCGCGCCTTGGCACTCAGAAAATCGACAAGAAATCCCTGCGCGAAGCCTACACAAAGCAGCTTGCAGCGGCCTGATCCGCTGCCGCACTGCATCGCAATCGAAGTAAGGGGGACATCATGACCGACTGGAGCCAGCCCAGTCTCCGCGTCCCCCGCCAGCGCGCGATCCTTGACCGGCGCGCGTTGATGGAAACGATTGCAGCGCTGGTGGGTGACCATGGCGACAAGGCCCGCGTGCCGATCCTGAAGGCCTTGCAAGCGGCGCTTGAGAAAGGGCGGACGGAGCTGGAAAAGCGGCTGTCGCAAAACCCGTCGGCCGGTCATGAAATCACTCTGGGATATGCGTTTCTAACCGATCAGCTGGTCCGGGTGATCCACGACCATGTCACAGAGAACGTCTATCCAGCCGGCAATCGCACCACCGCCGAACGGCTCGCCGTGTTGGCGGTGGGCGGATATGGCCGCGCGGAAATGGCCCCGCATTCAGACGTCGACATCGCCTTTATCACCCCGATGAAACGTTCCCCATGGTGCGAACAGGTGATCGAGGCGATGCTTTATCTGCTGTGGGATCTGGGTCTGAAAGTGGGGCATTCCAGCCGCAGCGTGGCCGACACGATGCGCATGGCAAAAGAAGATTTGACGATCCGCACCGCCCTGCTCGAAGGGCGACGCATATGGGGCGATTCCGAGGTTTATGAGGAGGTGCGCCAGCGTTTCTGGAATGAGGTCGTGCGCGGCAGCGAGCGCAATTTCCTCACCCAAAAACTCGAAGAGCGCAATCAGCGGCACAAACGGATGGGCGACAGCCGCTATGTCGTTGAACCCAATGTCAAGGACGGCAAAGGGGCCCTGCGCGATCTCCAGACGCTCTACTGGATCGGCAAATATATGCACCGGGTCGGCAGCGCGGCTGACTTGGTCGATGTCTGCCTGCTGACCAGCAGCGAGTATCGCAGTTTTCGCCGGGCCGAAGGATTTTTGCTGGCGGTGCGCACGCATATGCACGTGTTGACCGGGCGCGCCGAGGACCGGTTGACCTTCGACCTTCAACGGCAGGTCGCCAGCCGCATGAATTTTGCCGACCGCCCCGGCAAAAGCGCGGTCGAACGCTTCATGCAATATTACTTCATGCAGGTGAAACGGGTCGGCAGCCTGACCGGCGTGTTCCTGGCGCATCTGGACGAAGAATATGCGCGCAAACGCGCGCGCAGCGGCTTTTTCGCCGGTTGGACCGCCAAACCCCGCTACATCAAGGGCTATGTGGTCGAGGGCGGCCGGATCAAGGCACCGCGCGACCGCTGGTTTGCCGATGATCCGGTGCGATTGATCGAACTGTTCCAACTGGCAGAGGCAGAGGGCCTCGAAATCCATCCGGAAACGATGCGTCAGGCCGACCGCGATGCCAAACTGATCGACAAATCGGTGCGCAAGGACGCGCGCGCCAACGCTTTGTTCCTTGATCTGCTGGGCGGGCGCAAAGACCCCGAAACCGCGCTGCGCTGGATGAATGAAGCGGGCGTGTTCGGCCGGTTTGTGCCCGATTTTGGCCGGGTCAATGCGCAGATGCAATTCGACATGTATCACCATTACACGGTCGATGAACACACGATCCGCGCCATCGGCCTGCTGAGCCAGATCGAACGCGGGCTGCTGCCTGATGACCATCCGCGCGCAACCACGCAGATCCACAAAGTGGCCTCGCGCCGCGCACTGTATGTCGCGGTGCTGCTCCACGATATTGCCAAGGGTCGCGGCGGCGATCACTCGGTGCTGGGCGCAGATGTGGCGCGGCGGCTGTGCCCGCGCTTTGGGCTGGATGAAAAGGAAACTCAGCTCGTGCAGTGGCTGGTGTTGCAACATCTGTTGATGAGCTCAACCGCGCAGAAACGCGACCTTACTGATCCCAAGACAATCGAGGATTTCGTCGCCGAAGTGCGCACGCTGGACCGGTTGCGCAATCTCGCCATTCTGACCGCGGTCGATATTCGCGCGGTCGGACCCGGCACCTGGAACAGCTGGAAGGGGCAGTTGCTGGGCGAGCTCTATGATGCAGCGCAGGAACTCCTGCGGCTTGGCCACAAACGCAAAGGCCGCGCTGCGCGGGTCGCAGCGAAGAAAAGCGCGGTGGCGCAAATGCTGGGCGACAAATCCCATCTCGTCGGTGAAGTCGGCGAATTGCTTGGCGATGCATATTGGATCGCCGAGCCTGACGACATCATCGCCAAGAACCTGATCCAGTACGAACTGGCACGGCGGATCGAAGAGAATCTCTCAATCCATTGCGAGATTGATGAGGAACGCGGTGCGACGCTGGTCAGCGTCATTGCCGCCGATCACCCGGGCCTGTTTTACCGCATTGCAGGGGGCATCCATCTGGCGGGCGCGAACATCATCGACGCCCGCATCCACACCGCGATGAACGGTTATGCGGTGGACAATTTCCTGGTGCAGGATCTGCATGACAAACCCTTGCGCGAAGATAGCCAGATCGCGCGGCTTAAACAGGGCATTGCTGACGCGCTGCTGGCGAAGGTCGAACTGGTACCCAAACTCGCCGCCCGCCCGCTTGCCCATTCGCGGGCCAAGGCTTTTGCGGTCGCGCCAGGGGTCAATTTCGACAACACCGCCTCCAACCATTTCACCGTTATCGAAGTGACCGCGCGCGACCGCCCGGCCTTGCTGAACCGGCTCGCG
The DNA here is from genome assembly GCF_047872805.1 of Qipengyuania sp. ASV99. Lineage (NCBI taxonomy): Bacteria > Pseudomonadati > Pseudomonadota > Alphaproteobacteria > Sphingomonadales > Erythrobacteraceae > Qipengyuania > Qipengyuania sp. ASV99. The sequence continues at coordinate 116,907 of NZ_JBLQUK010000009.1, forward strand.
CATGCGCTGTATAAGGCAAACCTGATTGTCCAGTCGGCGCATATCACCGCTTACGGCGAGAGCGCGGCGGACACGTTCTATGTCACCGATCTCACCGGCAGCAAAGTGACCGCGCCCACCCGTCTGGCCGAGATTGAGGCTGCCCTGCTCGCGGCGGCAAGCGACAAACGACAACGCGAGCATGAAGAGGCCTGACGCGGCGCCGCAAGACCAAGCGCGGACCTAACTCGACCAGCGCGCCCCCGAATAGGTTGCATTTGCGTGACTCATCTTTATTGGCGGGGGCCTTCAAGTTTGGGAGACAAATTGAATGACTATCCTTACCCCCGCGCGGCGCGTTGCCGCGGTTCTTCTGTGCACCTGCGCCGCCGCCCCCTTTGCAGCACAGGCGCAAACCACCGATTCCGATCAAACCGCCGCCAACGCCCCGGTCCAAGAAGCGCGCACCAGCACGCTCGATACAATTGGCAACATCATCGTCACCGGCACCAAGACACAGGACCCCGAAGACGTTCAGGATGTGGCGCTTGCGATCACCGCGTTCAATTCCGGCACCCTCGAAGCGCTCAAGGTCCGCGACATTCAGGGTCTGTCATTTCAAGCTCCCAACGTCTCGCTCGATCAGATTGGCACCACCCGTGGTCAAGCCAACTTCTCTATCCGCGGCCTCGGCATCAATTCCTCGATCCCCTCGATCGATCCGACCGTCGGCGTGTTTGTCGATGGCGTCTATCTTGGCACCAATGGCGGGGTCGTGTTCGACCTGTTCGACCTTGAAAGCGTGGAAATCCTGCGCGGGCCGCAGGGCGTGTTGTTCGGCCGCAATGTGACCGGCGGCGCGGTGCTCATCAACACCGGCAATCCGACCGAAGAGTTTCGCGGCAAATTCCGCGCGGCAGTGGACGGCCCGATTGATGGCGGACGCGGCGGCGCAAATTACACCGCCAGCGGCGTTATCTCCGGCCCGATTGTCGAAGACGTGCTGCTGTTCAAACTCGGTGCCTATTACAACAATGACGATGGCTATTTCACCAATTCGTTCGACGGTTCAAACCACGGCGCGGCGGAAACCTATATCCTTCGCGGTGCGCTCGAAGTGCGGGCCGGCGATCTCACGCTGACCGGGAAAATCGACTATTTCGACAGCGAGGGCGATGGTCCTGCTGGCCAGAACCGTGGCTTTTTCTCACGCGAAAGCTTTGATTTCGCAATCGACAATCGCGGTTTTTACACCAATGAAACGATCAACGCCTCGCTTACTGCAGAATGGGATATCGGGCCGGGCACGCTGACCAACATCCTTGGCTATCGTGATTATCAGGCGACCACTGATGCGGATATCGATGCGACCGCGCTGTTTCTGTTCCATTCAGGCACTGAAACCGAACAGGACCAGATTTCGAACGAACTGCGCTATGCAGTCTCGACCGACAATTTCGACCTGACCGTCGGCGCATTCTATTTCGATCAGTCGATTGCCTACACCGAAGTGCGCGATATTCCGCCTTCGACGCCGCTGACATTCTATGGCGGTGGTCAGCAAGACCACGAAGTGATCGGCCTGTTCGCCAGCGGTCAGTTTCAATTGACCGATGCGCTTTCGGTTATCGGTGGGATACGCTGGAGCCAGGAAACCAAGGACGCGGCGATCACCTATGTCCGCCCCCGCCCGGAATGTTCGGTGGTTCAGGGCACCTGCCCGACCACCGGCACCAACGGGTTCGGACTTCCGGAAAACAACGGCTTCACCGACAGCGTGCGGTTCCGCAATGTTTCGCCCAAACTGGGCCTGCAATATGAATTCGCAGACAGTCAGGTCTATGCGCACTGGACGCGCGGCTATCGTTCGGGCGGTTACAATTTCCGCATCACCAACGCCAACGCCTTCGAAGCGATTGCGCTGGCGCCGGGCGGCAGCTTCTCCTTTGACGAGGAGCGGGTCGACAATTACGAAATTGGCGGCAAATTCCAGACAGCAGACGGATCGCTGACGCTTAACCTTGCTGCCTATATCACCGAGGTCAAGAACATGCAGCGCGAGATCAACCAGTCCTCCGCCGCATCGGGGGTCGCGCAGTCGATCTTCAACACCGCGGATGCGACCATCACCGGGTTCGAAGCTGAGGCGCGTATGCGGCTTTCGGACAGCCTCATCGTGACCGCCAATCTCGGCCTCATCAACGATGAATATGATGCCATCCTGTTCGACATTTCGGGCGATGGTGTGATCGATCAGGCTGACCTTGACCTGCGCCTGCCGCGCGTTCCCGAAGTGACCTGGGGTGTCGGCTTCATCCACGAATTGTTCATCGGTGACAGCGAGATTCTGACACGGGTGAATTATCAGTACCGCGATGAATTTGCCTATACCGACAACAATTTCGGCTATGTGCAGGACATCTCGAACCTCGAAGCCAACATCACCTGGAATACGCCGATGGAGGGCCTTTCGTTCTCGGTCTATGGCCGCAATCTGTTTGACGAAGTGCAGGTCGGCGGGGACACGCAGGTTCCATTCGGCGGGCCGCTGTCAAACGGCGTGAACCGTCCGTTTGATGCCGCGCCTGCAGCGGGCACATTCTCGCCGCTGTCAAAGGGCCGTCAAGTCGGTGTCGAGGCGCTGTTCGAGTTCTAGGAACGCGGCACCAAAGTGAAAGAGGGGGGCGCTTCGGAAACGGAGCGCCCCTTTTTATGTGTCGGTAATCAGCAGCAGCGCGATGGCCTTGTCGTCAAATCCGACAAAGGCCCATTCGACGGCAGCGCCCGCTATCGGATTCCACAATCCGTCATAGCGATTTGCAACCAGCGTCCGCCGTTCGGGATCGAACAGCGCGATGAAGTCGCGCGCGCAGGCCGCCGCGTCCGCTTGCGCAAGCCATGGCCTCGCCGGATTGGCAATGTCACCGGCCAAGGCTTGCTCCATCTGCGCCCATGCCGAACGCGGGCCATCGGCTCCGGGTAAGGCATCGAGCAATTCCCAGTTGAAACCGATCTTTGCAAACCCAAGCCCGCCGATAAAACCATCGGCAATTTCGCTGTGGGGTGCAGGCATGATCGGGCCAATGCGGTGATGAAACTGCGCGCGCGCGCCATTGTTCAATAGAGGGAGCCAGCGGGCGGCAAACTGGCGAAAGGCTTCATCCACCGCGCGCGCCAAACAGCGCCGAACCGACCCGGATGTGCGTGGCGCCCAATTGCACGGCGGTTTCATAATCGCCGCTCATTCCCATGCTCAGCCCCTCGGTCCCATTGTCGCGCGCCAGCTTGGCGAGAAATGCAAAAAAGGGCGCAGGCTCGGTATCGGCGGGCGGCAGGCACATCAGGCCGGCGAGCGGAATATCCGCGCTGCGCACCCGCGCCAGAAATGCGGGAAGGCCCGCAATCGAGCAGCCACCTTTCTGATCCTCCTCGCCAATATTGACCTGCACGAAACACGGCACGCGCCGCCCGGCCTTGTCCATCGCTTTGGCCAGCGCGTTGAGCAGGCTTAACCGGTCAAGCGAGTGAATTGCGTCGAACATGGCCACGGCATCATCAGCCTTGTTCGATTGCAGCTGGCCGATGAGGTGCAATTCGGTATCGGGGAACTTGTCGCGCAGCGCGGGCCATTTGTCCTGCGCTTCCTGCACCCGGTTTTCGCCAAATACGCGGTGTCCAGCGTCCAGCAGGGGTAAAATCCGTTCTGCCGGATGCGTCTTGCTGACCGCGATCAGGGTCACGTCGGCGGGCTGTCGCCGCGCGGGCTTGCACATGCGCGCGACATTGGCTTCGATTTCGGCGAGACGGGTGGCTGCACTTTCCATGGGGCCGCGCTATAGTGATCGCGTGACCGTTGCAAAGCCTCTCCCTGCGCTCTGGCTGATTTCTGATGCGCGCAATGATGGCGCGCTGGAACGGGCGCTGGCCAGATTGCCAGCCAGTAGCGGCTTTGTGTTCCGGCATTATCATTGTCATCCCAAGGCCCGACGCAGACGGTTTGACGCGCTGGCTGCGATTGCGCGTGACCACGATCACCGCGTAATCCTTTCCGGCGATGCCGATCTGGCAATCGAATGGGGGGCAGACGGCATTTACGGTCCGCCGGGCAAGCTGGGAAAGCGCAACGGTTTGTTGCGACTGGCGGCGGTGCACGATGCGGACGAAATCGCGCTTGCCAACCGCGCCGGGGTCGACGCCATGTTTCTGTCGCCCGTATTCCCCACCCGCTCGCACCCAGGTAAGGGCTGTCTGGGCATCGCCTTGTTCCGCGAATTGGCGGCGCGCGCGGAAAGCCCGGTCATTGCACTCGGAGGCATGAATGCGGAGCGGGCGCGCGACCTGCATTGGCCGCGCTGGGCAGCGATAGACGGGCTGTCGGCATGACCCCCGCAATGACCGCCATTGACCGCGAAGAGTCAGGAAAAGGTTTGACCCAAAGCCTACGAGGATTCATGATGTGTTCTCACAAAGGAGCGCCGCAATGGCTAGCCGTGCGATGACCAACCGCAACAATACCGCAGATTGGCGCATTGGCCTGCGCCGCAGCCTCCGCCGCGCCGCGCAGATGACCGGCGCCGGAGTGCTGCTGCTTGTGACAATATTCCTGGCGCTGGCCTTGGCGAGTTACACGCAGACCGACCCCAGCCCATCGACCGCCGCAGCGGCGGGAGAGGTGAGCAACTGGATGGGGCGCTGGGGAGCCTTCGCTGCCGACCGGGTGCTGTTCGCTTTTGGAGTGCCGGGAGCGTTGCTGCTCCCCCTGCTGTATATTTCGGCGCGCAAATTGTGGCGCGCGGTAGAGCTCGACGGCGCGGATGGAGGGTCGGAGGGGGCAAGCTGGTGGCTGCCGACAGGTTTGCTGCTGATTGCAATCGTGTTGCTCGGCACCGTGCTGTCGCTGACTTTTGATCGGACCGGTGGGACCCTGCCCGCGCAGCTTGGCGGGGTGTCAGGCCTGCTCGGTGCAAGCGCTATTGAAGCGCTTGCCACGCGTTTTGGAGGCGGTGCATCGGGGTGGATCATACTGGGCGCGGCGCTGACGTGTCTGGCTGGCGGCACCGCGCTGCTAACGCGAGTGTTTGCGATTGATTGGCGTATGCTTTTGACATTGCCCAACTTTGCCGGGGACGGAGCCGTTGGAGGAGCGATCCTGTCACGCCTGCCCTTTGGCAAGACCCGCAGGCCGCAATCGGCCTTTGCCGGGGATGACAGCATCGAAGCGCCAACAACAAAATCGCGCCGCCAGGTGAAGCCCGCAGGTGATCTGCCGGCCGACCCGGCCCCGCGCCGTGCCCCGGAAATCAGCGATCCTTCCGCCCCGCCCAGACGTGCCGAACCGGCCAAGACCAATCAACGCGACATGTTTGCCGCCTATGAATTGCCGAGCCTCGACCTGCTGGCCGATCCGCCGTTGGAAACCGCGCCGAAGCTCGACAAGCTGGCATTGGAACGCAACGCACGCCTGCTCGAAAACGTGCTCGACGATTTCAATGTGAAGGGCGAAATCACCGCCGTGCGCACCGGTCCTGTGGTGACCATGTATGAATTGGAACCAGCGCCGGGGATAAAGGCCAGCCGCGTCGTTGGCCTGGCCGAAGACATCGCGCGCAACATGTCCGCGATCAGCGCGCGCGTGTCGCCGATACCGGGCCGCACGGTGATGGGGATCGAACTGCCCAACAAGGATCGCCAGATGGTGATGCTGCGCGAACTTGCCGCTTGCGCCGCCTTTGCCGAGGCGAAGGGCAATCTGCCGATCATTCTGGGCAAGGATATCGCTGGCGAACCAATGATCGCAGACCTCGCGGCCATGCCCCACTTGCTGGTTGCCGGGACCACCGGTTCGGGTAAGTCGGTCGGGCTCAACTGCATCATCCTGTCGCTGCTGTATCATTTCACGCCCGCAGAATGCCGGATGATCCTGATCGATCCGAAAGTGCTCGAACTGGCGAGTTATGATGATATTCCGCACCTGCTGTCCCCCGTGGTTACCGAACCGCACAAGAGCGTGCGCGCGCTCAAATGGGCGGTGGAGGAGATGGAGGGTCGATACCGGATGATGAGCAGCATCAATTCGCGTAATATCAACAGTTTCAATGAAAAAGTCAGTGCCGCGATCGCCAAGGGCAAGCCACTGGGGCGGCGCGTGCAGACCGGGTTCGACCCCGATACTGGCGAGCAGCTCTATGAAGAAGAGCAGCTCGATTACGCGCCGCTGCCGCAAATCGTGCTGATCGTCGATGAACTGGCCGATCTGATGGTAACGGTGGGCAAGGAGATAGAGGTTCTGATCCAGCGACTGTCGCAAAAATCGCGCGCGGCGGGCATCCATCTGATCATGGCAACACAGCGACCCAGCGTCGATGTCATCACCGGTGTCATCAAAGCCAACTTGCCGACCCGGATCAGCTTCAAGGTGACCAGCCGCATCGACAGCCGAACGATCCTGGGCGAGCAGGGCGCGGAACAATTGCTGGGCAAGGGCGACATGCTCTACAAACCCAACACCGGCGCAACAGTGCGCGTTCATTGCCCGTTCGTTTCTGATGATGAGGTCGAAGCTGTGGCCAATTTCTGGCGCGCACAGGGCTCGCCGGAATATGTCGATGCAGTCACCGAAGAGCCCGAAGACGGGATGGGTCTGAATTTCGAAGACGACCTAACCGCTTCGGACAATCCCGAAGAACGCAAATATCGCCAAGCCTGCCAGATCGTGATCGAGAACCAGAAAGCCAGCGGATCATGGCTTCAGCGGCAAATGGGCGTGGGCTACAACACCGCCGCCAAATGGATCGAACGGATGGAAGGCGAAGGGCTGGTAGGCCCCGCAAACCATGTCGGTCGGCGCGAGATTTTCCGCGATTCAGACGGCAATCCTATCTAGGCAGCCCTTTGTCGATGTAGAAACGAATGGGGGGGGGGGCCCCCCCCCCCCCCCCCCCCCCCCCGGGGCGCAACTACAGCCCCCCGGCCGCCCGCCCCCAAAAAACCCCACCACAGTAACCGGCGAGGTAGACGCCCGCCCGCCCCCCG